>QIJH01000194.1 GCA_003232725.1 Chromatiaceae bacterium
GCGGCAGCCAACCCAAACCGGGTGAGATATCACTGTCGCATAACGGCGTGATGTTTCTGGATGAGCTACCCGAATTTGACCGGCGCGTACTGGAGGTACTGCGTGAGCCACTGGAATCGGGAAAAATTATTATTTCACGTGCCGCACGACAAGCAGAATTCCCCGCTCGATTTCAACTCATCGCCGCCATGAATCCCTGTCCCTGCGGTTATCTAGGGGATAAAAATGGCCGTTGCCAGTGTAGCCATGAGCAGATCCGTCGTTATCGAGCGCGTCTTTCGGGACCACTACTAGACCGTATCGATATGCATATCGAAGTACCGGCAGTGCCATTCGATGAGTTAAAAACACCGCCTGATCGCTCCGAAGATTTAAGCATGCAAGCGCGAGAGCGGGTGCAGTTAGCACGCGATTGCCAGCTGGCGCGTTGCGGCAAGGCAAATCATGCGATGGGGATACGAGAAATTGAAAGCAGCTGCCAACTCAGTACAGAAAGCGCGCGCCTGTTAGAACAGGCGAGCCAGCAACTAGGGCTTTCAGCACGCGTCTATCATCGAATATTAAAGGTCGCACGTACCATTGCAGATTTAGCGAGTGTCGATGAGATCACCACACAGCATATTAGTGAGGCAATCTCGTATCGTCGCCTGGATCGACGAATTAGCTAACCAGCTACTTTGCTTCTGTCGTTTCCACAGTACCACTGCTGAGCTGCGTATTGACTCTGGAACGCGCCAGATTGATTTTATGAGAGGCAATTTCGATTTCCGTGTCATCCACATGTAAAAACAGCGTTAAGATTTCATCGGCCGCCTGATCACCATAGCGGGTGCTGATCTGATAAATATAGAATTTCCCGCTGAACACCGTGTTGACCATATTACTTTTAAAAGAATATTTCGTCATCAGCCCTAGCTTTTTCATATTGTCCTGCAAAAACATTGCCCAGTGGCCTTGTTGATTCACTTCAAAAAGCTCAACAGCGCTATCAAACTCACCATTTTGCAGCATCGCATAATAGCTTTCGGCGATGCGCATCGCCTCATCCTCATCACCGACGGGAACATTACCAGTACAGCCGGTTAATGCCATCAACAGCACAATCAGTGGCAATGAAAAACGTTTTAAACAGGTGCTGAAAATCATGATCTCTCCCAAACGATGCAAAAATGTCTGGGCGTGATTATAGGTAAATCGTAGCGGTAATTATACCGTTATAAAACCCTCTTATTTGTCATGGGGCTATGTTTTCTCTGTTATCAGGTCAAATAATTCAATTTTTCAACGTATCAGACCATCGTTTCCAGATGCTCAGCCAAAATTGTTTTGATCGACTGAGAAAGATTCATCGGATCAAACGGCTTGGGTATAACATCAAGTACACCCATCGCCTTAAAATCGGCCACTTCATGTGGCTGAACCTTGGCAGTCATGAAGATCACAGGGGTGTCAACAAAATCACGCTCTTTGCGCAATGCCTCAAGCGTACTTGGGCCATCCATGCCGGGCATCATCACGTCGAGCAAAATAACATCGGGATTAAAGGCCTTTATCTTATCCAGATGATCCATCGCGTCACTGCCTGAATTGTAGATCTGAACCTCAAAGCCACCGACAGCCTCTAGCGCAACCCTGGCCACCGCCTGAATATCTGGTTCATCTTCCACATAGAGCACTCGTTCTATATCTGTATCGCTCATTTCATACTCCTTCTCTCATTAAAACACACGCTTTCATTCGACCAACATGCTGCTGATGCACACCTTTGGCGTTAGAATGAATGATGAGTTACGGAAGGTTTACTGTTCATCAACCGGGCTGATATCTCATGCCCATCAGCATCCTTGCATAACAAATCAATGGATTAGGTGTTATGTTTAATCCATTAAATACCCAGTTTTACTTGATTCAATACCGTTATCGACAGCGCCATGGTGATACTTGACCCAGCACGAAGCAATCATGTGAAGTGAAGTAAAGTGGATTAGTCATGTTTCATGCTCGGGAAAGATACATGGAGGCCTTTGCACAACTGTTATTTTGCCCTCTGGCGGTGTTAAAAGTGGTCTTAATCGGCCATTTATAGCGATAAACTCCCTCATTCCATGCGCTTTTGCCTCGCCTAAAGCGCCTGCTGTTGGTGCCAGAGAACAAAATTCCTGCTCATGCAAAGGTCTCACATGCCTAATTATTTTATTTTAAACTCAATATCCAGCCGTTTTTTCACCGCCACTTTTTTAAGTTGAACATACTGCGGTAAACCATCTTTATACGGTGGATAGTCTTCCCCTTTTATCAACGGCGCAAGATAGGTACGGCAACGCGGCGTAATACCAAAACCGTCTTTAGTAATGAAACTAGCAGGCATCATTTTTTCAACATTGGCGACACGAGAGAGCTTCGCTTCGCCAATCTTCCAGCGATAAGGGGCGCTGGAGGTGCGCACAATTGCCGTCATCACTGCATTTTTCCCTGCCAACGCAAACTCAACCGCCGCTTTACCTACCGCATAGGCCTGATCAACGTCTGTCTTTGAGGCGATATGACGCGCTGCGCGTTGCAGGTAGTCGGCCACCGCCCAGTGGTACTTGTAACCTAATTTAGATTTGATTAACTCAGCCACCAGCGGGGCAGCGCCACCTAGTTGCGCGTGTCCAAAGGCATCTTTTGTACCTGATTCCGCCAGAAACTGACCTTTTGAATTACGTACCCCTTCAGAGACGACAATCGCGCAATAGCCATATTTTTTAACGCACTCTTTCACTTTGGCGAGAAACCTGGCCTGATTCAAGCGTACCTCTGGAAAGAGAATAATATGCGGTGCATCCCCCTTGTTCTCCGCCGCAAGGCCACCTGCAGCGGCGATCCAACCGGCATGACGCCCCATCACCTCCATCACAAAAACCTTGGTGGAGGACTTGCACATTGAGGCAACATCAAAGCCCGCCTCACGAATCGAAACCGCCACATACTTGGCAACCGAGCCAAAACCAGGGCAATTGTCAGTGAGCGGTAGATCATTATCAACTGTTTTGGGAATTCCGATGCAAGTGATCGGATAACCCAATTCTTTAGAGATTTGCGATACCTTATGGGTCGTATCCTGAGAATCACCGCCACCATTGTAGAAAAAATAACCAATATTGTGCGCCTTAAAGACCTCGATCAAACGCTCATATTCTGCACGATTTTCATCGAGTCCCTTAAGTTTATAGCGGCAGGAGCCAAACGCACCGCTTGGGGTGTGACGCAGCGCGGCAATAGCACGCGCCGACTCTTTACTCGTATCGATCAGCTCTTCAGTCAATGCGCCGATGATGCCATCACGCCCCGCGTATACCTTGCCAATCTTATCTTTATGCTTACGGGCTGTCTCAATCACACCGCAGGCACTGGCATTGATGACCGCAGTGACCCCACCAGACTGAGCATAAAAGGCATTTTTTTTTGGCATTAACGGCTCCTGATTTTGAATACGACAGCGCGTTTATTGAATCAATAAACGTTAGATTAAGACAAGCCAACACAATGAAAACGATGACATAACGTTGACTTAACCATGTCAGTAAAGTAGTTTTACCATCGATGACAGGGTTTCGCCAGCACCATAATACTGCACTCGCGTGGTCAGGCATAACGTTATGAAAATTAAAGACTATCGAAGAATAAACACCAGACATCCATCTGATCAGGATCAATGAATGAAAATTGTATTGCTAGGCGCACCAGGCTCAGGAAAAGGCACCCAGGCTAAACAGCTGACCACCAAATATGGTGTCCCACAAATTTCGACGGGCGACCTACTGCGTGCAGCGGTTAAAGCTGAATCGCTTCTGGGGGTACAGGCCAAGGCGGCAATGGATGCTGGACGATTGGTATCAGATGAGATCGTACTGGCGATGATCAAAGAACGCCTGGCGCAACCGGATGCCAAAAATGGCTTTATTCTGGACGGTTTTCCGCGCAATATTCCGCAAGCCAAAGCGCTGGACATGATGCTGGATAGAGTAAATCAGCCACTGCAGAGCGCGCTTTTAATCGATGTTGATTTTGACTCCCTGATTCAACGCCTCACCGGCCGCCGCACCTGTGAGTCATGTGGCCAGATGTACAATATTTATACCTCACCTTCTAAACTGGATGGTCAATGCGACAAGTGCGGTGGCAACCTTCATCATCGCACGGATGACAATGAAGAGACCATCGGTAATCGACTACGTGTATATGAAGCGCAAACCGCGCCACTCATAGGCTATTACAAAGAGCAAAATCGATTGCGCACCGTCCAAGGCATTGGTGACATTAGCGATATCTTCAGCGCCGTTTGTAAAGTAGCCGAAGCACTACCAGAGGTGGTTGAATTCACGCTGCCAACCACTGAAGACTTAACCACTGACACGCCGGTGAAAGCCCGGGCAGCGATTATTGAGACCAAAGCAAAGATGCCAGCAGCAGCGTCTGAAAAAACAGCGGCGGTTAACACCTCGCCTAAAAAGAAAGCGGCCGTGAAAAAAGCGGCTGCTAAAAAAGCGGCAACAAAGAAACCTACCATTAAAAAGAAAGTCGTAACTAAAAAGGCCACCACTAAGAAGAAGGCAGTCACTAAGAAAAAAATCTCTGTCAAGAAGTCAGCGGTGAAAAAAAATGTGACTGCCAAGAAAAAGGTTACCACTAAGAAAAAGGCCGCGGCCAAAAAGAAAACAATTAAAAAGGTAGCTACTAAAAAAAGGGTCGCTGCAAAGAAAAAAGCGGCCATCAGGAAAAAGGCCACCGCGAAAAAACCAGTCGTTAAAAAGCGAGCAGCGGTAAAGAAAAAGAAAAGTGCTAAGCGACGATAATCGCCGCTGATTAACGCGGCAAAGCAGGGCAAAAGTATGTCAGGGAAAAATATCCGGAGCGGCGCATTTTCTGCATGCCGTATGCGTCGTATGCGTCGTGATGAATTCAGTCGCCGCTTAATGCGCGAGAACACATTAACCAATAATGACCTCATCTATCCGATGTTTATTCTCGAAGGTGAAACGCAGCGTGAAGCGATCCTTTCGATGCCCGGTGTCGAGCGTGTCAGTATCGACCTGCTATTAAAAGAGGTCGATGAACTCTATGCACTGGGCGTACCGGCCATCGCACTTTTCCCAGTCATACCGCAATCTGCTAAAAGCCTGGATGCAGCCGAGGCCTTTAATCCCGAGGGGTTGGTGCAACGCGCGGTGCGTGCAATTAAGGCGCGCTGCCCCAAGATGGGAGTGATCACCGATGTCGCGCTTGACCCCTTTACCACACACGGCCAGGATGGCTTGATTGATGACAATGGCTACGTGATGAATGACGAAACAACGGTGGTACTGGTTAAACAAGCATTATCACACGCGCAAGCGGGAGCCGATATCGTCGCACCCTCCGATATGATGGATGGCCGGATCGGCGCGATTCGTACCGCACTTGAAGACGCAGGTCACATTCACACCCGTATCCTCGCCTATGCGGCGAAGTATGCCTCAAGCTTTTATGGTCCATTTCGCGATGCGGTGGGATCATCAACCAATCTCGGTGGTGGCAACAAACAGACCTATCAGATGGATCCTGCGAATTCAGATGAAGCATTGTGGGAAGTCGGCATGGATCTTGAAGAAGGCGCAGATATGGTAATGATCAAACCCGGCATGCCATACCTCGATATCGTACGCCGCATCAAAGATGAGTTTGGAGCACCCACTTATGTCTATCAGGTAAGTGGCGAATACGCGATGATCAAGGCTGCCAGCGATAATGGCTGGCTTGATGAACGCGCCATTGTGCTCGAATCTCTGCTTAGCATGAAACGCGCGGGTGCTGATGGCATCTTGACCTACTATGCCAAGCACGTTGCACAGTGGTTAAAAGAAGCACCTTAACATCTCTATTTCACAGGGGCCCGCTATGATCGCTTTTCTGCTATCATCCTGCGCCATTCAACGAAATTCAATTCGGTTATAAGGACGACTTATGTCTAATTATGTCTATCGCATGTTTGCTGGCTCACCAATGCAACCATTGCAAGACCACATGGCCCAGGTACACCTGTGCGCCTCAGAGTTGGTCATTTTTTTTGAGGCGGTGATTGATCAAAACACCGCGCGCATTCAAGAAGCGCAAACTTCTATAGTCAACTTTGAACACGAGGCTGACAAATTAAAAAAATCACTACGCTTAAGCCTGCCCAAAGGAATGTTCCTGCCAGTCTCCCGACATGATCTATTAGACATGTTGACGATGCAGGACAATATCGCCAACAAAAGCAAAGATATTGCCGGCCTGATGTTGGGGCGGCAAATGGTACTGCCAGAAAGTATCGCACCGCTTTTTTTGACCTATGTGAAACGCAGTATTGATGCCGTTGCACAGGCCGACACCGCCATTAACGAACTCGATGAGCTGGTTGAGACCGGCTTCCGCGGACGTGAAGTGAAAGTGGTTGAGAAGATGATCAAAACATTGAATCAAATTGAAAGCGATACCGACGAAATTCAGATTCAGATCCGCTCTGTCATGTTCAAAATAGAGACAGGCCTGCCTCCCATTGATGCCATGTTTATCTATCGCATCATCGAATGGGTTGGTGATCTTGCTGATCTTGCTCAGCGAGTTGGCAGTCGCCTGCAGTTGATGCTGGCCAAATAAACAAGAAGGAATAGTCACTCGTGGAATACGCATACATTTTTATCATTCTAGCCTGCATCTTTGGCTTTTTCATGGCGTGGGGCATTGGAGCCAATGACGTTGCCAACGCCATGGGCACCTCGGTCGGCTCCGGTGCCATCAGCATTAAACACGCGATTATTATCGCCGCGATCTTTGAATTCAGTGGTGCGTTACTCGCTGGTGGCGAGGTCACACAAACCATCCGTAAAGGAATGATCGATACGGCATCGATTGCCAGCACGCCGGAACTGCTGGTCTACGGCATGCTCGCCGCACTACTCGCAGCGGCAGTGTGGCTACTGGTCGCCTCATATCATGGCTGGCCGGTTTCAACCACCCATTCGATTGTCGGCGCGATTGTCGGTTTTGCTGCGGTCGGTATCGGCATGGAAGCGGTAATGTGGGGTAAGGTTGGCACCATTGCGCTGAGCTGGATTATCTCGCCGCTCTCTGCGGGGGTGATCGCCTATGCGCTCTTTATGAGCGTACAAAAACTGATCATCGATACCCCCGACCCATTTGCCAGCGCCAAGCGCTATGTGCCATGTTATATCTTTCTGGTTGGCTTTATTATTTCACTGGTCACCATGTTTAAAGGACTCAAGCACGTTGGGCTTGATCTAACCACCTTTCAGGCTTATCTTTTCTCTGTACTGATTGGTATCGGCATGGCGCTCATCAGTAAAATCTTTATCAACCGCATCAAACATGACCCCTCAGAAGATAAAGACTTTCACTACACCAATGTGGAGAAAGTCTTTGCGGTACTGATGATCGTGACCGCCTGTGCAATGGCCTTTGCACATGGCTCGAATGACGTCGCCAACGCAGTCGGCCCAATCGCAGCCGTTGTTAGCATCGTTCAAAGTGGTGGTGAAATTACCGCCCAATCAGCACTGCCAATCTGGGTGCTTCTCCTAGGTGGAGTGGGCATTGTGATTGGCCTGATGACCTACGGCCACCGCGTCATCGCGACCATCGGTACTAACATCACCGAACTAACACCTAGCCGTGGTTTTGCCGCCACACTGGCCGCCGCCGCCACCGTCGTGGTTGCCTCCGGTACCGGCATGCCAATTTCAACCACGCACACATTAGTCGGCGGCGTGCTCGGCGTTGGCCTGGCGCGTGGTATCGGCGCGCTTAACTTGCGCATCATCCGCACTATTTTTATGTCCTGGGTGATCACCTTGCCAGCCGGTGCGGGCCTTGCGATCCTGTTTTTCTTTATCTTAAAGGCCATTTTTGAATAACAGGACTGGTGGTTAATTAATGTCTTCACTCTTTGATTTTGATGCTAAGCCTGATCCCTATGCGGTGATGGGGAACCCCATCTCGCATAGCCAATCACCACTGATTCACACTGAGTTTGCCAGCCAGACTCAGCAACGGCTTAACTACAGCGCCATTCAGGTCGACGCAGGGGGCTTTGAACAGGCGGTGGGGAATTTCCGTGCCAGTGGTGGTAAAGGATTGAATATCACCGTGCCGTTCAAGCAAGAGGCGTGGGAGTTTGTTGATGAACGTAGCGAGCGAGCAATACAAGCCGGCGCGGTCAACACTATCAGTTTTAATGACAATGGCCAGTCTGTTGGTGATAACACCGATGGCGTCGGGCTGGTACGTGACCTGATGGAAAACCACGCTATTGAGCTAGCAGGTAAACGCATTCTGATACTGGGCGCAGGTGGTGCCGTGCGCGGTATATTGGGGCCGATGCTGGCGCAGCAACCATCCGAAATAGTCATCGCCAATCGCACCGCAGAGAAGGCAGTTGCACTGGCAAATGAATTTAATCGCGGCGATCAGCTGCAAGGTTGCGGTTTTCCATCGATTGATGAGCTTCCCTTTGACCTGATTATCAACGGCACTGCCGCTAGTCTGCAGGGTGAACTGCCATCCATCCCAGCGACAGCCATCAGTAGCGGCACCTGTTGTTACGACATGATGTACGGCAAAGCGCCAACGCTCTTTATGACCTGGGCTGCTAAACACGACGCGCCAAAAGTGCTAGATGGCCTCGGCATGTTGGTAGAGCAAGCAGCAGAATCTTTTTTTATCTGGCGCGCGGTAAGGCCTGATACGAGAGAGGTGATTGCGTCGGTAAAGGCCGCGCTGTAGTAGCATACCCAATAATCGTTTTAGAGCGATAATGAGACAGTCTGCTAATAACCAGGATTACACAAGAACAATACACCTGGGGCTTGAACCCTCAGACCTCATTTTAATAACGTCTTCCTATAGACATCTGTAATCTCAATGCCATCCCAAACATATGATAAATGCGCTCCTTGTTTTGGAATGCTCACTGTGGGTGGTCGCAGGGCCGCGATGCACTCCCCTCCAGAATCTCTAACAGAACGATAGACAATGCCCCATGAGTTGATCGTTTTCATCTCTTGCCCAAGGGCCTGGCCCGTTGTCCAGTCTTCTGGATTGTGCAGGTGCTCGTAACCATCACCCCGAACATCATGCATGGGCTTGATGACTTTGCCAATATACACTCGCATGGCGATCTCTCCAGCATCTTCAAAGGTATACGAAAGAAAGCGAGTGCGGTGGTACTTGGTCTCTTCAATGGCCGTTTCAAGTGTTTTACTGGCGTAGTAGACACCGTAGCTGCCATCGCTAAAACGGCTGGGGCAGTCCGGGCTGGTGTGGGTAAATGCCGCCATAACGGGAGAGGTTCCGGGGCCGGTGATACGATCTTTTGCTGGAACCAGGGCGATGTCTCCTGTTTCATCACGGAGTCTGTCATTGGTGAGCGATTCGATAAAATAGAGTTCATCCATCAGTTCGGGGGCAACGAGCCGCTCAAAAAAATTGATGGGTGGGTATTCGGAAGGAATAATCCGGTACTGGTGTGGCCAGTCGAGTGCCGTGACTGGCGGATGACTCACTTAGAGTCCTCGTTGTGCATCAAGATAGCGCCGCACATCGGCCAGGTCGACAATGCTGCCAGCGAGCATCCTTTCCAGTGCACTCTGGTTGTTAAATGCGGGCGCGGCATTTGGTTTACGCACCCATTCATCTGCGGCCCGAGGAGAAGGGAGCAGGATATTCAGGTCCTTGTAAATGCCGAGCAGGTAGCTGATGCGCTCCAGCACATCCCTGCTCATACGAGCAGCAGATTTTTCGGCCTTCCACTTATAGAAGGTTGATTCAGGTGGTGACCCCAGTAGCGTACGTTCTTCGGCAACAGAGAGTTTCCAGTGAGCGGACAAGCTGAAGAATGCCTGCAAGGCGGCACTGGCCACTCGTTTTGGGTTGTGCTGAGTTTGGTGGTGGGCTGCTGTTGCCATCAATAATGCCTCCAATAATAGATCATATCGGCATTATACTCCATAACAAGAGCTTTTTCGAGTTTTAGAAGGGCAGCGATGGGGAGGTGAGATAACTGATTAATGATGTCAGTTAAGCCTACTCCCAGCGAGAAAAAGCTAAAGCGTACTACGCGCGGCTAGCTCACGCGCCAATGTTTCAATATGTTGAGTGTTTTCCAGGCGACGCTGCCAGTGCGGTGGAATTGATTCACTGCCGAGATAAGCGCCTGCCATGGCACCCACCATCGCGCCCATCGTACCGCGGTCGCCACCCTGTGATACCGCACACAACACACACTCAACAAAGGCGTGTGGATGGGTCAAAAAACAGAACAACGCAAAGGCCATCGATTCATTAACTGAAGATTGCGTGCCAAGTTTTTTGGCGGCTGCTTCAACCGTGGCATGTGCTGCTACTAGTTCTAATACTTGCTGTAGTTTCTCTTTGAGGCGCGTGGTTTCTGCAAATTCAACCAGTCGCGCACCATAGACCTGCGGTGCAAAGGGGCGCTGGCTATTAAGGTGTAGCGACATTGCGACCGCTTTGGCGAGTACCGCTGCACCATCGATTCCGACCGGATGAGCATGGGTAATCTCAGCGGCCTTTTTAGCCATGTCATAGAGTTCTGGCGAGCGGTGAAAATAGAGCCCTAGGGGCGCAACACGCATCGCGGCACCATTGCCAAAGGAGCCGCTGCCATCACACAGGCGTAGTGCGGCAGCGGTATAGTCGATCGCTTCATTTTCAACAATATTAAAAACGCTAGAGGTGACCACACCATAATTACGCCATGGTTCCTCTTTGTGATATTGACGAAATTTATCCCCCAATAGCTGTTGGTCAATTGAGCCCTGACTCACTAGTAGTTCTGCAGTCGCGAGCGACATCACGGTGTCATCGGTGTAACAGAGTTCATCATCGCCATTAATAAATTCGAGCAGATCATCTCGGTCAGTGGTCTCAAGTGCGCGCTCGCCAATCGCATCGCCCAGTGCGCTGCCGATCATTGTACCCATAAAACGTGTGTGTAAATCAATTGCCATCAGTTAATCCAGTCAGTATTGCTAAAAATCGTTGGAGAAGGGGGATTATACCTGTTTGTGCCTCACGTAGGTTGTTTAGCGATAAAGCGAAGAGATATGATGTGATCAGAAATCATTTAGGGAAGATGCCATTGTCCACTTTTTTATTGATCATCACCATTCCGGTAGCACTCTATCTACTGTTCATTGTTCACCTCTATCTGGTGCAGGCGCGTCATATCTACTCTCCAGTGGCGGAAATTGCCACCACGCCCGATAAACATGGGCTCACTTTTGAGTCGGTCGATTTTGAGTCTAGCGACGGTCTGACGCTGCACGGCTGGTTTGTGCCACGGCCCACTGTCGATGCTGAAAAAGAGCGTGTGGTGCTCTTTTTCCACGGCAATACCGGCAACATCTCAGATTGCATTACCTCACTGGAGATGTTTCACCATCTGGGACTGGCTACTTTTATTTTTGATTATCGCGGTTATGGCCAGAGCCAGGGCAGCCCCTCAGAGCAGGGAACCTATGATGATGCCGAAGCGGCGTGGGCCTATTTATTACGTGATCGCGGCATAAAATCAGAAGATGTGATTATATTGGGACGTTCACTCGGGGCAGCGATTGCATCCGCGCAAGCGGCACGCCACCCACCTGGGGCACTGGTGATTGAATCGACATTCACCTCAGCGCCTGAACTAGCCGCCGAGATGTTCCGTATTTTCCCCGCGCGCTTGATGAGCCGCTTTAAATATAGCGTAAGGGAAAATGTTGCCAGGACTCATTGCCCAATATTAATCGTCCATAGCCATGAGGATGAGGTGATTCCCTTTCATCATGGCAAACGACTCTATGAAGCAGCGAATGAGCCAAAGGCCTTTATGGCGATCAGCGGAGAGCATGCCCAAGGGTTTCACACCTCAGGGCAGCAATATACCGATGGGTTAAAACAGTTCCTGAAAAGCGCACTCTAACGACGCTATTAGTCCCCAGTCGGCACAAGCGTAAACTCCATCACGTTATCCATATTGGTCAGGCTTTCGGTGAGCTTCTTGAAATTTGTTGTATCAATCGTATCAATCGTCATCTGGTATTGAAAGATCTTTCCTTCACGGTCGAGTTGATAGCTCAGCTTTGCACTATTAACCGTATGCTCACTGATCAACGCTCTCAGGTCATCCTCGGGCATAATTTCATGGCGTGGAAAGCGTACGACTAACTGGCCATAGTGTACTGACGGAATGACCCGCTCAACCCAGCGAAAGAGCGATAGCACTCCAAGGGTAATTACCGTTGCGAGGAAACCGGCGTAGTAAAGCCCCATCCCGATCACGACACCAATTGATGCTGTCATCCAGATTGAAGCCGCGGTGGTCAGGCCGCGCACTGATAAGCGCTCTTTGAAAATAACGCCTGCACCGAGAAAGCCGATGCCGGTCATAATCCCCTGTGCCATGCGGGTCGGGTCGACTCGAATCGTTTCAATGGGGGCGTGTAGCACCAGATCCCACTGAAAAACACCCAGCACCATTAACAGTGCGGCGGAAACGCAGACTAATGTGTGTGTTCGGAAACCAGCGGGGCGGCCATGGTGTGAACGTTCAAGGCCAATCAATCCGCCTGCGAGGGCCGCTAGTAATAATCTAATGGTAGTAACTGCTAATTCGTTTTCCATTAATGGCTCTGTTTTGCGCTGCTTCTGTTATTGCTTTGCTCTCTCATTGCTTAACGGCAGGCAATAAAAATTTGCTACCTCTTTATGTTACTTAGCCTTTTTTTCTGAATTAAACAGATCCAGAATGTCATCTTTTGAATGCATGGCGTCTTTATAGCCGAGTGAAATCAACTCGCGACAGAAGGCTTTTTCGAACAGCAGGTAGCTGACCAGTGTTGAACCATGCTTGCCATACGCCCCTACGCCACGCAGTAAGAAACGCAATGAACGTGGCAGTAGATGAGAGTAACGCGCAGCAATTTCATCGATATCACGACTAGGTGAAATACACAGTACTTCCACTGGACGCAGCATCACGCCGCCACGTTCTAATTTTCGTGTCGGAATCAGACTGATGGTTTTGTTGATCCGTTCGATACGCTCCAGGTCTGAATCGAGCCCATCGAGAAAAATACTGTTCATCACATGCCCCAGGATATCTGCCATCGGCGGGTAGTTATGGGTCTGCACACGTTCAGGCTTGACGGGTTTTGATTCTTGCACGCCAACCACCAGAATACGATCTGCACCAAGGTGCAGTGCGGAACTCAGCGGCGCAGTTTGGCGCATTGAGCCATCACCAAAATATTCACGATGAAGCTTAATCGCAGAAAATAACAGCGGTATCGCCGATGATGCCATTAAATGTGAGATGTTAAGTTCCGTTGGGCAACCCACGCGACGTTCACGAGACCACGGTTCAATCGAATCCGCACCCTGATAAAAAGTCACAGACTGGCCAGAGGAATACCCTGATGCGGTGATGCCTAGCGCATGTAGATGACCATCATCAATCGCCTGCTGAATCTTGCTGTAATCGAAGTACTGACTCAAAAGGCCAACGAGTGGCTCACGGTCCAGCAGTGAATGGGGGTTATATTTCCCCAGCCCGCCCAGCATCATCGCTGCTAGCCAGTGGGCGCCGGTCTTAAAGATACCGGCGGTGTCGGTGCGAAAGACCTGTTCCGCTTCGAAATTTTTCCACACATGACTGAGACGCATCACCCCTTGACGAAAATGGTCGGCGTGAATGGCCAGTGCGGTGGCATTGATTGACCCGGCAGAGGTGCCCGTGATCACAGAAAAGGGGCTGCTGGTGCCGTAACTTTTAGGTAAAACCCTTGCGACTGCTTTCAGCACGCCCACCTGATAAGCACCACGTGCACCGCCACCGGGCAATACCAGACCGACGCGTGATTCAGGGCTGTTTTTTTGTAACCACTTCATTAATCAGTTGGTCTTTTAGCTATCTCTTGTCATTCCGTTTGAGGTGATTATTCTATTTTGATCAAAAAGTTATTCGAATAATCCTGATAAAGGCAAGATAACACCGCGACGTCGAAGGCGCAAAAATAACATCTTTAATTTTTCGTTGCTGGAATCCCGAGAGACTCCCACATCTCATCAACCCGCGTTTTAACCGCCTCATCCATGGCGATCGGTTCACCCCACTCGCGGCTGGTTTCTCCTCGCCATTTGTTGGTCGCATCAAGCCCCATCTTTGAGCCGAGGCCTGAGACTGGCGAGGCAAAATCGAGATAGTCGATCGGGGTGTTTTCTATCATGGTGGTATCGCGCGCGGGATCCATGCGGGTGGTGATGGCCCAGATGACATCTTCCCA
>QIJH01000133.1 GCA_003232725.1 Chromatiaceae bacterium
GAAATCGCCGTTGATATTAAACATACATACATTGGCAATTTGCAGGTCGAGATATTCTCTCCCGACGGAGCTAGAGCGACTTTACATAATCGTAGTGGCGGATCAACTGATAATTTAATTACAGTTTATACGTTGGATGCTGGTACACGCCCAGCCACAGGCACATGGCGGCTAAGGGTGCGTGACCTGGCAAGAGGCAATACGGGTTTTATTGATAGTTGGTCAATTACTTTTAAATAATATTTGGAGACACCTTGGCCTTCAGAAGAGAGCCTAACTTCTGAAGGTCACTATAATAAAGAGTAAAAACAGCGCCTATCGCATCAAAGAGAGTGAGCTGATGCTATTGGTGGCTGAGTATGGCAATCACGTTTGTAAAATAAGGGAGGCGTTATGCAGTACCTATAGAACGGGATGAAATCATCGGGCTATGGATACTGCAAATAGAACCCCTTGGTCACCGCCTATATGCCCTGCGTCAACAACCACAAAACAGCTACATCCGTTACGTAACATTGCATCAATGTCTTTGGCTATCGAGACATTTTAACGATGATCATGACGCGATTAAACTCACGATTCTCTTCTGCATTTCATCGTTAAACAGCTTACCTAATCCCTAGGTATCACCTGCTTGCCATGCTTTTAACATGACGCCAAAATAGTCATTGGCGACGGCCATATCCTGCCGCATCGCTATCATGCGACGGCAATAGAGATAAGTGACCACCTGGCGCGTTGCATCGCCTATATTGATATAAACATGGTCAGGGCGGATTCTCTGGGTGAATATGAAGGCCGTGATTACGTTAGCACTGTCTCTGGCATTTGAAGACCCCGAAAAGAGTATCATGCGGCGTCCACCGCGTGGTGCCAGCAAACCGATATTGAGCGCTTACCTTCTTTGGCTTATTGCCTTTGTTTCGGTTATTCTTAATGAGTGAAACATTTGGGCTTTTTCTTTAGGAGGTAGAACAAAGTGCCAGTATTGAGCATGCGCGCACTGTGACTGTAAATACGCTGGCCATGTATCAAATTTGCTATCTATTTAATTTTTGTTATATCACTGCCTAGGTGTTTAATTGGTCAGGGTTAACGGGGAACCATTATGTATTGATCGCCATTGCCATATTTATCATCTTCCAGCCTGGGTTTGCCTACCTTGTGTCAATGCAGTCCTTATTTGGCAGTACGGTAATCGACTTCAGTATATGGTTGCGTATTTTTCTCATCGCCTTTTCGGTGTTGTGTTTGGTTGAGCTAGAGAATCACTTTGTACGACGTATGGCAGGAAATAGATAGAGGAGGATAACGACATGCAGAGATTTACAAATATTCTTTATGTTGTCACACCTGACTCAGTCAGCGAGGTTGCATTGGAGCGCGCCATCACCTTGGCGAATCTCAACCGTGCTCGTCTTACGGTTGTTGAGGTAATTGATGAAATTCCGTCTAACATAAAGCCACCCGATGGTATTCCGTCTCCCGAGGAGTGCCAGGCAAAGCGGGTGGTGGAATATCAACAGGTGCTGGAAGAAAAGGTTGCTCCCTGGCGTAGCAATATCGAAATACAGATCAAGATACTTATCGGTATACCATTTCTGGAAATCATCAGAGAAACTCTTCGTAACGGGCGTGACCTGGTGATCAAAGGCGCTGAAAGTAGCGGGCTGCTGGACAGGGTGTTTGGTAGTGAAGACATGCACTTGTTACGCAAGTGCCCATGCCCGGTATGGTTAGTCAAGCCAAAATCCCCCAAGGCGTACAGCCGTATTCTCGCCGCAGTCGATGTCGATGATTTTTACCCGCCGGAAGAGTTAAGCACAAGGCATCGACTGAATCATCAAATCCTTGAAATGGCGAGTGCATTGGCACTGGCTGAATTTGCTGAACTGCATATCGTTCATACTTGGGAGGCTATTGATGAGGGTGTTATGCGACACGCATTTGTGAGCTTGCCAGAAGAAAAAATCGCTGCCTATATCGAAAAGGAAAGGCAACAACACAGGGGTAATTTGAACGTGCTGATGAATGAGACGGTCAATAGATTAGATCAGAATTCCTTAAAACAGATAAAACCTCAAACGCATCTACTTAAAGGTCATCCACGTAAACATATTCCAAAACTTGCCGGAGGGATTAAAGCAGATCTCATCGTCATGGGCACAGTCGCCCGCACCGGTATTTCTGGCTTCTTTATGGGCAATACTGCAGAAACCATTCTCAACCAGATTGACTGTTCGGTGCTTGCGGTCAAACCGCCGGGGTTCGAGACGCCGGTTACCTTTGAGGATTAAGCGTTAGGCATGCAAGTCATCACGTTATCAAGGAAGCGAGGACGTAACTGAATCATGACTCCCGTATTTAGCGATGTCTTTACTGAAATAGCGGTGCTGCTGTTGGTGGCTGCGATTATCGGTGCTATCGGCGTGCGGCTGCGACAGCCGCTGATTGTCGCCTTCATCGCGGTAGGCATTCTGGTCGGCCCGTCCGTGCTCGGCTGGGTATCGGCAGATGACCAGGTTGATCTGCTGGCTCAATTGGGTATTGCGCTGTTGTTGTTCGTGGTGGGGCTTAAGCTGGATCTGCACATTATCCGCACGATGGGCCCGGTGGCATTAGCCACCGGGCTGGGGCAGATCCTCTTTACCTCCGTCGTCGGCTACTTTATCGCCTTTGCTCTGGGGATGTCCTCGGTGACCGCCCTCTACGTGGCGGTGGCGCTGACCTTCTCCAGCACCATCATTATCGTTAAGCTGTTGTCCGATAAGCGTGAGGTGGATGCACTACACGGGCGTATTGCCATCGGATTTTTGATCGTGCAGGACATTGTGGTGATACTGGTGATGATTGGTTTGACCGCACTGGGCGAGGCCGACGGCAACGCGAACCTGGGTTGGGAGGCGATCACAGTGCTGGTCAAAGGCGGACTGTTCATTGCCAGCCTCGGGCTGTTGATGCGTTATGTGCTGACACCGTTTATGCATCAGCTGGCTCGCTCACCGGAACTGCTGGTGTTGTTCGCCATCGCCTGGGCGGTCGCTCTGGGGGCGGCGGGAGAGCATCTGGGTTTCAGTAAGGAGGTCGGTGCCTTTCTTGCTGGTGTGTCACTGGCTTCGACCCCCTACCGTGAAGTTATCGGTGCGCGTCTGATAGGTCTGCGGGATTTTCTGTTGCTGTTCTTCTTTATCGACTTGGGTGCCGGTCTGGATTTGACGACTGTTGGCGCACAGATAGTGCCGGCTATTGTCCTTTCACTGTTCGTGCTTATTGGCAATCCGCTGATTGTGATGACTATCCTGGGTGCCATGGGTTACCGTAAGCGTACTGGGTTTCTGGCTGGTTTGACGGTGGCACAGATCAGCGAATTTTCGTTGATTCTGGGAGCGCTGGGTTTGAGCCTTGGACATATCGATGCCGATACCCTGGGCCTCATTACCTTGGTGGGGCTGATTACCATCAGCGCCTCCACCTACATGATCCTCTACTCCCAGCCCCTCTACGAGCGGATTTCCCCCTGGCTGGATCTGTTCGAGCGCAAACGGGCACATAGGGAAGAGGCTCAGGAACGGGATACGGAGCAGAGCGGGCCCCTTGTGGTTCTGTTCGGTTTGGGACGGTTCGGCTCCGGGATTGCACAGGAACTGCGACAACGTGGCTACCGGGTGCTCGGCGTAGATTTCGATCCCGATCTGGTGCGGCGACATGAAGAGCTTGATTATGCAGTGCGCTACGGCGATGCCGAAGACCCGGAGTTTCTCACTACTCTGCCGCTCGGACAAGTGGATTGGGTATTAAGCAGCGTGCGAGAGAAGCCTGTCAACCTCGCCCTGCTGCATAGCCTGCGTGATCATGATTACAAAGGGCGTGTGGCGGTAACGGCCGATACGGCCTTCGATGCTGGGCAATTAAAGCAGGCCGGCGCCAATTTGGTGCTCAACCCTTATGCCTATGCGGCAGAGAAGGCCGTTGACAACCTGCTGAGTGTGAGTGGCAAGCCATCGTAGTACGACTTGACTGTAATGAGGTACTTGATAAATTTGAACGGTGACCTTAAAGCGGGTCATAGTGATTTGACAGAGATGAATGAAAATGAACCACTGATGAGGCATCGAAATGGAAAATAATGTTGTCAAAACCGGCGCCCGAGCGCAATGCCGGGATAAGTCACGAGCGTTAGCTCAAAAAATACAAATGCAAAATTACACCACATATTCAATAGTTGGCCTGGATACTGAAACCGGTGAAATTGGGGGTGCTGCAGCAAGTTGTGCATTAGCGGTAGGTAGCGCTGTGATTCATATTCATGAGAATACTATTATTCACACGCAGCATATGGCATCGCCCGTATTGGCTAATGATATATTTGTAAAAATAAGCAAAGGAGAGAGTGCAAAAGTAGCATTAGCATCTATATTGGAAAGTGATGAAAATATAAAAAGGCGGCAAATAATACTGGCAACTACCGAAAATGAACTGTTGGCACATACTGGAACTGAGTGCGAATTGGAAAATAGCCATGTGGTAGGAGTAAACTGTGTTGCAGCAGGAAATTCACTTGATAGGAATGAAGTAATTGCTCGAATGGTAGCAATATTTGAAGAAAATATATCCGAGCCACTTCCTTTAAGGCTACTTAGAGCTATTGAGGAAGGTGAACGAGTACAGGCGGACAAGAGAGGAAAACAATCTGCAGCTCTAAAAGTCACCGCCCCCGCAAATCAGGGTGAGTGGTACATGTATCCAAACCTGAGAGTTGACGACCACAAAAACCCTGTCCAGGAACTCGCTAGGTTGTGGGGACTATTTGAGGAACGTAGAAAATCATGGAGCTAACAAGGCACTAAAGCAGACGAGTGTTAGAATTTTTCTATCAATGAAAAGTGCTCTTTATTTACTTGGAATCGTTGATGAATACAGTATATTAGATGGCTGGATATTAAGGATGGGGAAAAATGTCTGAATTAACGCAAACACCGGCGTGGTTAGCGCTACAGCAACATTATAAGCAAAATAAGCACCTGCACATGCGTGACCTGTTTGATCAGGATGAGAATCGGTTTGATAATTTCTCATTACAGCTGAATGACATTCTTTATGACTATTCTAAGAATCGTGTCACCGATGAGACGATGGCGCTATTATTAAAGCTGGCTGAACAAGCGAATCTCCCTGGTTGGATAGAACGCCTGTTTAGTGGTGATAAAATCAATCACACTGAACATCGCGCTGCGCTACATACTACACTGCGTGATAAAGGTGATACCCCCATCATGCTGGATGGGGTGGACATTGCACCCGCGATAAAAGAAGAGCGAGCAAAAGTAAATAAACTGGCTGGAAAAATCCGCAGTCGTGAATGGCGTGGTGTGACTGGGCAGGCGATCACTGATGTGGTTAATATCGGTATTGGCGGTTCGAATCTTGGTCCATTGATGGTCAATGAAGCGCTACGTCCTTATTCGCTGCATGACCTGAAAGTTCACTTTGTCTCTAATCTTGATGAAAGTCATATTAATGGGACGCTTGAATACCTCGACCCTAAAACCACTTTTTTTATCATCGCCTCAAAAAGTTTTTTGACACAGGATACCATGGTGAATGCTGAAACAGCACGTCAGTGGTATGTGAATGCTATTGGTAATGACGACAACATTCATAAACATTTCTCGGCAGTTACTGCTAATTTAAAGTTAGCCAGTAAATTTGGTATCGCAGACGATAATATTTTTAAGATGAGTGACTGGGTGGGAGGACGATATTCATTGTGGTCTGCGATTGGTTTATCGATTGTGATTGCAATTGGTTCAGACAACTTTGATGAGCTATTAGGAGGTGCCTATGAGGTTGATAAGCATTTCAGGAATGCGCCGTTAGCAGAAAATATTCCGGTCATCATGGCGTTGTTAGGCGTCTGGTATAACAACTTTTTCGACGCCCAGTCGACGGCGGTCTTGCCTTATGATCAACATCTGCACCGCTTTGCAGCCTACATGCAGCAGGTCGATATGGAAAGTAACGGCAAATATGTTGATCGTGCGGGTTGCGAGGTTGATTATGAGACCGGCCCGGTACTGTTTGGTGAAATCGGTATCTCTGGTCAGCATGCTTTTTTTCAGTTGCTGCATCAGGGGACGAAACTGGTTCCCTCCGATATTCTCGCCCCCATTTTTAGCTTTCGCTGTATTCCCCGGCATCACCGTGCATTGATGTCAAACGTGTTCGCGCAAACGGAAGCGTTGATGCGTGGCAAAACAGAAGAAGAGGCGCGTGCTGAGCTGGAGCGAGAGAGGCTTGATCAGAAGGCTATTGAGGCATTGCTGCCATATAAGATTTTTCCCGGTAATCGACCGACCAGCACTTTTCTATTTGATACATTAACACCACGTACATTGGGTTCTCTGATTGCGATGTATGAACATAAAATATTTGTGCAAGGAGTGATCTGGAATATCAACTCATTTGACCAGTGGGGGGTAGAGTTGGGTAAGCAGCTTGCTGCAACCATTGAAAATGAATTGAACGATGCAGAAAAAATTGATACACATGACAGCTCTACCAACGGGTTAATTAATCACTATAAGCAGCGCGTCCACCCTCAAAGTCATTTTATAAACAATAGAGTGCCAGATGCGAATATTAGCGGGTGATATTGGTGGAACGAATACGCGGCTTGTTTATGTGAAAGATGATGCTGAAGCGCCTATCCGATATGAAAAAACCTTCCCCAACATGGAATATGCCAGTGTCATTGAGGTCGTTGAGGAATTTCTTTCATGCTACGGCATTAAGCGACCATTCGATGTTGTCTGTCTTGCGGTTGCCGGGCCAGTTATCTCTGGTGCTGTATCGTTCACTAATCTGTCCTGGGATATTTCTGAAGAAGTACTGTCAAACGCCCTGCAGACAACGCATCTCTTTTTGATTAATGATCTAGTAGCAACAGGCTTTGCTATTCCTGTTTTAAACGATACCGCTATGGTTAGCATTAAACAGGGCAGATCTGACTATCCGCCTCAAGCTGAGGCGGATGCCGTGGTGATTGGGATTGGAACTGGATTAGGGGCTGCCCACCTTGTGTGGTTAGGCGATCACTATCGGGTATTTAGTAGTGAAGCAGGACACGCCGCTTTTGCGCCTGAGAATGAGATACAGGTGCGATTACTGCGCTGGATGCAGCGGCAACAATCTCACATCAGCGTAGAGTTACTATTGTCTGGGCGTGGCATCTATACGCTTTACCAGTTTTTTCGGGATGAAGTCGGTTTGCCTGAAGCCCGCTCGATAGGGCTGGCACTGCAATCAAATGACCCTGCGCAACTGATTAGTGAACATGCGGTTGCAGCGGACGACTCCTTGTGCACACAAACATTAAATTGTTTTATTGATATCTATGCGGCAGTGGTTGGTGATATTGCGCTGCACTATTATCCGCTTTCAGCTGTTTATCTGGTGGGTGGCATTCCGGCAAAAATACTGTCACTTCTCATCTCTAGAAAGCAGCTTTTTGCTGAGCAGTTTTGCAATAAGGGATCGATGCATGGCAACCTTAAACAGTTACCCGTCAAGCTAGTCGTTGATGACTCTGTCGGTCGTGATGGCGCCATTATTTATGCGCGCCATCACTTTAGTGTTGCAGCTAAAGGTTGATACTATTTTATTTCTATTTGGGCCTTGTTTCTAAGGCTATCAAGATACTCTTTTACAACTTTACTTTGTATTGAGGCCGCCAAATTATTTGCAACGGCTTCAATAGGCGGTGGTGTAGTAGCGCGCTGTTCATCTAGCTGAATGATGTGCCAGCCAAAATTACTTTTTACGGGTGTGCTTGAATATTCGCCAGGTTTTAAAGTGGTCACAATGGTGGAAAATTCTGGCGGCATAAGATCAGCACCCATCCATCCCAGGTTACCACCATCACTGCTGGATGGGTCGATAGAACTTAAGCCAGCTAATTTTTTAAAATCCTCACCACGTTTAAGTGCGGCGACTATATTGTTGGCTTCTGTTTCATGTTCAACCAGAATATGTCTGATATGGTATTCGTTGCCGCTTTTACCATATTGTTCGTTGTATGCCTCCATCAGCAGTGCTTCGGTGAGTATGCTATCCAGATGTTTTTTGAGACTACTATTGATGACGATAGTTCTTGCCTGCATTTCAATTTCAGCTTTTACTTCCGGCAGTTGATCGACGCCTTCATTTATTGCGGCGTTATAAAGTAGTTCGCTATTAATAAACTCTTGCAGTAACATGCCTCGCTCTTCGTTCGTGAGCGCACCATTGTGCTGTACCTGCTGAGTTCTCATCATGGCATAGCGACTAAATGTTTCGTTATCGATCGATTTGCCATCAATGATCGCGATGATATCTTCCGCTTGAACGATTGGGGCCGAAATAAGTGATACGGATAAAAGTATGGTGGTTAGATGCTTTAATGATTTCATGTTTCATTCCTTAGCGGCGCTAATAAACTTTAATGCAGGGGCGGTCACCTGAGTGGATGTTTGATGCTACAACTGATCGTGATGATTATTCAAGTCGTTGAACGTTGTTATGGCAATACTTTTTTAAATGGTTTGACGGTAATCTGGCTATAAACACCAGCGCTGGCGTAGGGATCCTTGTCGGCCCAGCTTTGTGCGTCTTTCAGTGATGCGAATTCCGCCACGATCAGGCTGCCGCTAAAACCCGCGCTGCCAGGGTCTTCGCTATCAATGGCGGGATGTGGTCCAGCCAATATCAGGCGGCCAGCTGCTTTCAATGCGTTGAGGCGCTCTATATGTGTAGCTCGACTGGCGACTCTTTTTTCAAGCGAGTCTGCGCTGTCTTCAGCGATAATGGCATACAGCATCATGGTTTTCCTTCGCTGTCATCTGCCTTTGGTTCGTCATCAGGGGTGATATATTTTGTCAAAAATGGGATTTGCAAAATCACAAAGGCAAAGGTGATCCCCATTAGTCCAAAAAGTTTGAAGTTAACCCAGGTGTCGGTGTCAAAGTTATACACGACATAGAGATTGAGCAGGCCGATGGCGACGAAAAACAGGATCCAGCTAATATTGAGTTTGACCCATACCGGCTCTGGCAGCGTCATTGCCTGGCCCATCATACGCTGGATGATAGTCTTTTCACCAATATAATGGCTGCCAAGAAAAACGGCTGCAAAGAGCCAGTTGATCACGGTTGGTTTCCATTTGATGAACATCTCATCCTGCAAAAAGAGTGTCGCACCGCCGAACACCACCATAATCGCGAGGGTGACAAGGTGCATATTCTCGAAGCGACGGTGTTTCAGCCAGTGAACGGTCACCTGCACAAAGGAGGCAACAATCGCGACAGCAGTCGCTACATAGATATCATAAACCTTGTAGGCGACAAAAAAGAGTAAGACCGGGAAAAAGTCAGCAAGAAATTTCATAGGAATTAAGTGGTTTTGGCTGGTGTGTTAAGTCACTGTTTACAGGATTAGGTCTGCGAGTTGCGTGCAGACATGTCATAATATCTCGTTCAAATTCAGTTTTAAGAGTATAACACGCGAAAATGGGATACAAGACCTTGCCCACGATTTGTTACGATCTTCACAGTCATTCAACCGCTTCAGACGGGGTGTTAAGCCCAACAGCGCTGGTACAATTGGCTGCTGCCAATGAAGTTGATGTGCTTGCACTGACCGACCATGATTGTACTGACGGCCATGCGGAAGCTGCTAAAGCCGCAGTAGTGGCTGGTATCCGCTTTATCCCCGGCATTGAGGTGTCGGTCAGCTGGCGCAAGCGTTTAATTCATATCGTGGGACTGAATGTCGATGGTGCCGACGCTGAAATGCAGGCTGGCTTGTCGGAATTGCGCGTCAAGCGTGAACGCCGTGCGCAAGAGATTGGCGCTAAATTCGAGAAAATTGGCATGCCTGATGTCTACGAGGGGGCGTGCGCATTGGCGAGCGGAGTGCTGAGTCGCTCGCATTTTGCGATGTATCTGGTGGAAAAGGGGGTGGTGAAGGATGTTCAGCAGGCCTTTAAAAAGTATCTGCAACAAGGGAAGCGTTGCTATGTTGGGGCTGAATGGGCCTCGCTGGAGGATGCACTGAGCTGGATACACGGTGCGGGCGGTCAGGCGGTGGTGGCGCATCCGGCACGTTATAAAATGAGTCGTACCCTGTTTCGTGAATTTCTGAAAGACTTCAAGGTGTTGGGTGGTGAGGGTATTGAAGTGTCCTGTAGTAGTCACAACCGGGAAGAGGCGACCCTGATGGCGAGTTATGCGCAAGAGCTAACGTTACTTTCCTCTGTGGGTTCTGATTTCCATTCACCGCATAACAACTGGGCAAAACTGGGGCGTGTGCATGCGCTTCCAGAGGGTTGCGTGCCAATCTGGCAAGACTGGAATGAGTCGTAATTTTATTTGATTGACGCCGTTATTTTCTTAAATTTAAATTGTCATGACACCTTGTTAGGTTATCATTTTAATGAAGCATCTTAGGGTACACCCGGAAAATCCGCAGTTGCGTCTGATTAATCAGGCCGTTGAAATAATTCGTTCCGGCGGGGTAGTGGCCTACCCGACAGATTCCTGTTATGCGCTTGGTTGTGGCATTGGCAACAAGTCTGCAATGGACCGTATTCGACGCATTCGTGAGCTGGATGAACACCACAACTTTACTTTGATTTGTCGTGATCTCTCTGAGCTGGCGACATATGCCAAGGTCGATAATCATGTCTTCCGACGCCTGAAATCACTGACACCAGGCCCTTACACCTTTATTCTGGAAGCGTCACGAGAGGTACCCCGTCGTTTACAGCACCCCAAGCGTAAGAGCATTGGGTTGCGTGTGCCGCAACACCCGATTGCTCAGATGCTGTTAAGTGTGCTTGATGAGCCGATGATGAGCGTTACTTTGATCTTGCCAGGTGAAGATGAGCCACTGACCGACCCTGATGAAATGGTCGTGCAATTAGGTAAGCGGGTTGATTTGTTGATTGATGGCGGTTGGGGAGGGTACGAGCCAAGTACCGTGGTCGACTTGACAAGTGACGTGCCGCTGGTTGTGCGTCGTGGCGTTGGTGATCCTGCAGCGATAGAGGGTTAATCTGTTTAAATGATTAAAATCATCGTACTAATTTAAGGTTATAATCGATTGATGGAAGAATTGAGCTTGCTGCAACGCATTGCTGTCTGGACGATGCCGGTGATACTGGCGATCACGGTACATGAGGTCGCCCATGGTTGGGTGGCGTTGAAGCTTGGTGACAGCACCGCGAAGATGCTGGGGCGGTTGACGTTAAATCCGGTTAAGCATATCGACCCCATTGGTACTCTGTTGGTCCCTGGTCTGTTGCTGGTGATGGGCGGTTTTATTTTTGGCTGGGCCAAACCGGTGCCTGTGACTTGGGAGAACTTGAAAAAACCGAAGCGTGATATGGCGCTGGTGGCGTTGGCCGGGCCGTTGAGTAACCTGCTGATGGCATTGATGTGGGCTGGAATATTGAAGATAGGACTGGTGCTGGCGATAGCAGGCAGTGCTGAAATGGTCGCGCTACCGCTCATTTATATGGGCGGCGCGGGGATTACGATTAATCTGATTTTGATGGTATTGAATCTGTTACCAATGCCGCCGCTCGATGGCGGGCGAATTGTCGCCTCGTTGCTACCGGATAAGCTCTCATGGCAATTCAATCGCCTTGAACGTTGGGGGTTTGTGATCCTGCTTGGTTTGATGGTAATGGGCGTATTGGGCAAGATTTTGTGGCCACCGATTAACTACCTACAGAGCCAGATATTCATTTTATTTGCCCTATAGGAAGGTAATGTACTTGTTTAAATTAAGAGGGTAATTGATTGATTATTACGGCTTCTCAAAAGAATCGTGTGCTCTCGGGAATGCGCCCGACAGGTCGGCTGCATCTGGGCCATTACCACGGTGTTTTGAAAAACTGGGTGAAGTTGCAGCATGAATATGAGTGCTTTTTCTTCGTCGCAGACTGGCATGCATTGACCACGGATTATGACAATACCGCCGCGATTGGCGATAGCATCTGGGAGATGGTCATCGACTGGCTCGCGGCTGGCGTTAATCCTGGTGCGGCAAGCCTCTTTATTCAATCTCGTGTGCCGGAGCATGCTGAGTTGCATCTGTTGTTGTCGATGATTACACCATTGGGTTGGCTGGAACGCGTGCCAACCTATAAAGATCAGCAGGAGAAGCTCAAAGAGAAAGATCTCGATACCTACGGTTTCCTCGGCTACCCATTGCTGCAGAGCGCTGATATTTTGATCTATAAAGCGGGGCAGGTGCCGGTCGGTGAAGATCAGGTGGCACATGTTGAGCTAACGCGTGAAGTGGCACGACGTTTTAATCACCAGTATGGTCGTGAAGTGGATTTTGTTGAGCGAGCGGAAGCGGCGATCAAAAAGATTGGTAAGGGGTTGCGTAGAGATTATCAAGAACAAGGCGATCATGAGGCGCTTGAGAAGGCGCACGCACTACTGGAGACACAGCAGAATATTACGCTGGGTGATCGTGAACGTCTGTTTGGTTATCTTGAAGGTGGTGGCAAGATCATTCTGCCAGAGCCGCAGGCACTGTTGACCTCAACCGCTAAGATGCCGGGGCTGGATGGGCAGAAGATGTCAAAATCTTACGGCAATACCATTGGTCTGCGCGAAGCACCGGATGTGGTTGAGAAGAAGATGCGCACCATGCAGACCGACCCGGCGCGTGTACGCCGCACCGACCCAGGTAATCCTGAAATCTGTCCGGTGTGGGGTTTCCATCAGATCTACTCTTCTGATGATACGCGCCAGTGGGTGGTTGAAGGGTGTCGCAGCGCAGGGATTGGTTGTATTGATTGCAAACAACCGGTCATCGATGCCGTCATTGCAGAGCAGGCACCGATCCACGAGCGCGCGATGGAGTACATCGAAAACCCCAATTTGGTACGCAAGATTATCGCCGAAGGCAGTGAACGAGCACGAGAAGTGGCACGTGAAACACTGGATGAAGTGAGACAGGTGATGGGCCTTGCAGATAACTATTAATCAATGGGTTAGGGTCTCTATTTAATATGGTTTCTAAATTGAATCCGAGTGATGATACTGATGAAGAGGTGGCGGTTCAGACACCGACTCAGCAGGAGATGCCCTTTGCCATCGTGCAGGGCAAGAGCATCAGTGAGCCGCCACAGGATCTCTATATTCCGCCGGATGCGCTGGAAGTATTTCTGGAGGCTTTTGAAGGCCCGCTCGATCTGCTGCTCTACCTGATCAAACGTCAGAATCTCGATATCCTCAATATCCCGGTCGCCGAGATCACACGTCAATATATGGTATATGTTGAGCTGATGAAGGATCTGCACCTTGAACTGGCGGCAGAATATCTGGTGATGGCGGCGATGCTGGCGGAGATCAAGTCCCGCATGTTACTGCCGCGTCCGGTTGAGGTGGGAGAAGAGGATGACCCGCGTGCCGAGTTGATTCGTCGTCTGCAGGAATACGAACGCTTCAAACAGTCTGCCGAAGAGATTGAGGGAATGCCGCGTGTTGATCGCGAGATCTTCCCGGTGTCGATCAAGGCGCCTGAAAGTAATGTGGTTCGGCTGGAAGCGAAGGTTGAGCTAGCCGATATTCTGCTCGCCTTCCAGGAGATCTTGGCGCGTGCGGATATGTATACCCACCACCAGATTAAGATGGAGCCGCTATCGGTGCGTGAACGTATGACCGAAGTGCTCGACATGATCAGTACTGAAAAATTTACCGATTTCGCCGACCTCTTTGCACCAGAAGAGGGAAGACGCGGCGTTGTCGTTGCACTGCTCGCAATCCTGGAGCTAGTGAAAGAGTCACTGCTGGAGTTGGTACAAACCGAAAACTTTGGCCCCATCTACGTAAAGGCACCGCAAAATGTTCACGAGCCAGATGAATCACACACAGCTTAAAAATATCATTGAGGCTGCAATTATGACTGCAGATACCCCAGCTTCAATGGACTACCTGCTGCGCATCTTCACCGAAGACGAAAAAATTGGCCGCGAAGAGATCAACGTGGTACTAGAAGAGTTGCAAGCCGAGTGTGAAACACGTGGCGTTGAGTTGAAGGAGGTCGCGAGCGGTTATCGCTATCAGGCAAAGCAGGCGCTATCGCAGTGGCTCGCACGCCTCGATACTGAGCGCCCATCACGTTACTCGCGCGCACTGCTGGAAACGCTTTCTCTGGTTGTCTATCGCCAGCCAGTGACACGTGCAGAGATCGAAGATGTGCGTGGTGTGGCAGTGAGTTCATCGATCATCAAAACATTGCTGGAGCGTGAATGGGTGCGTGTTGTGGGGCATCGTGACGTGCCGGGCAAACCTGCGTTGTATGGTACTACGCGCCAGTTCCTTGATTACTTCAATCTAAAGAGTCTCAGTGAGTTGCCGCCGTTGGCTGAAATTCGCAGCCTTGATTCGATTCAAAGCGAGCTGGAGCTGGAGCTGGAGGGCATTGCCGCTGCAGGTGAAGCGGCCAACGATGCTGATGCAATGAATGACGAACAGTCTGTTGCTGAAGGTGGCGAAGAGGTCGCTGGCGATGTTGATACCACTGAAGTGGCTGTCGCTAAGACCGATCAAAAACAGCTTGGAGTGGCTGCTGATGCATCGGGCACTGACAAAGGCGATGCTGAATCTTCACAAGACCAAGTGAGCGATGTTGTTAGTGAAGCCACAGTGGTTGAGGAAGAGCATAGCGAATCTGTTGCGGTAGAAACGGCAGCGCCTGAAACAGAAATAACGCCACTTGATGACGAAGCAAAGGGTGATGAAGCGCCACCCGCCGTTAAGGCGGGTTGAGATAATTTATGAGTGAACGTATTCAAAAAGCGCTGGCGCAGGCCGGGCACGGTTCTCGTCGTCAGGTTGAGGCGTGGGTACAGGAAGGTCGCATTACTGTTAATGGCAAAATAGCAATGCTCGGTGCCCATATCACTGAAGATGATAAAGTGCTGCTGGACGGTAAACAGCTACGCCTGAAGTTTAAACATGAACTGCCACTTAAAGTGATTCTCTATCACAAACCTGAAGGTGAGATCTGTACTCGTAATGACCCTGAAAGACGCGCCACCATTTACGATAATTTGCCTAAGCTGCGTGGTGGTCGATGGGTTGCAGTCGGGCGTCTTGATATCAACACCAGTGGCATGTTGTTGCTGACCACCAGCGGTGAGCTCGCCAATAAACTGATGCATCCATCCAGTGGTATGGAAAGAGAGTATGCGGTACGTGTATTGGGTGAAGTTGATCGCGAAATGATAAAGAGTATGCGCGAAGGGGTCGAGCTTGAAGATGGCATGGCCTCGTTTGATACTATTCGTGATGCTGGCGGGCAGGGTGCCAATCACTGGTACCACGTTATCATCACAGAGGGGCGTAAGCGAGAAGTGCGCCGTCTTTGGGAATCGCAAGGTGTGACAGTTAGCCGTTTGATCCGAGTGCGCTTTGGCGATATTATTTTGCCACGTGGGCTTTCTGCTGGTAAGTTTGTTGATCTTGATATGGCGAGTCTTAATAAGCTGTTACGCACTGTTGATATGCCTGCGATTGAAAAGAAACATGGTCGTAGTGATGCGCGTACAAAGGTGCCGCTGAAGCCAAGATTGGATGAAAAGCCTAAGCGCAAAAAACGCGCTAGTGCGAAGAAGGGGTATGCGCCAGTTGCACGTCGTAAAAAGCCAGCTAAAAAGAAATAGGTTTTTATTCTGAGACCTTTACACGAAAATCCGTTTTCGTTCCAGTAAGGCATCAATGGTCGAAAAAATGGAGTTTACACGAAGTAAATGACTTTCTCTGAGGCTGCCAAACGTTGAGTCACAGCAATAAAATAACAGTACTTATCGGTTTGGTTTTCGCTGCTATTGCAGTTGCTTCTGTGGTTGAGCCTATTCCACAGGATCTTGCCTATCATCAGTTTTCTGATACGCATTCGAGATGGGGAATACCGAATTTCTGGAATGTGCTTTCTAATTTGCCGTTTATGATTGCCGCTTTATATGGCTTGATTGCGATCAGGCTATTGGATAAGGAAAGTTTTGTGGGCGTGGTGAAAACAGTCTCCTGGCTATTTTTTATCGGCCTGTTTTTTACCGGTATTGGCTCAGGCTATTATCACCTTTCACCATCAAACAGTACATTGGTGTGGGACAGATTACCGATGACAATCGCCTTTATGGCCTTTTTTACCTTTGTGTTATCGATGCATCTTGGCAAGGAAACAGGGTCTCTATTGCTATGGCCGCTGATCATGGTTGGTATCGTGTCGGTATTTTATTGGGACTATACGGAGTCTATCGGTGCGGGTGATTTACGTTTCTACGCGATGATCCAGTTCTTGCCGATGTTGTTGATTCCTGCGATTATCTTGATGTTTCCTACTGTGAGCTATAACAGCACGAGTGTATGGGCGGTGATTGCGGTCTATTTTGCAGCGAAAGTGAGTGAGTATTTTGATTATCAACTATATGAATTGATAGGCATCAGCGGTCATAGTCTCAAACATGTGATTGCGGCACTTTCTGGCATCGCATTTCTTTATGCGATAAAAAGCATTGTGGCTAATGGTCATCAGTCGAGTAATTAAACGGAGTAACTACTCAGCTAACCCATGAACTCCACCCGTTCAGCGTTAAAAAATGATCATTTACACGTGTAAACTCACATTTTTCGCCTTGCACCCGAGGGCATAAAGAAACTGGCAGATTTCATGGGCGACCTGAGCAGTTACTAAACGGATTGATAAAAGCCCTGGATTTTATTCGGAGAGGCCTTTGCACTAGAACGAGTTTTCGTTCCAGCAAGGCATAAATGATCGAAAAAACGGAATTTACACGAAGTAAAAGAGTACTTTGAGATCATTTATAACGCAGCTGGAGCGGAAAATAGACGCGTGCAAAGGTCTCTCAGTAGAAAAGTTGGTAAATCACGCATACAGCGGTAAGCTTGAGCCAAGCTGATGTTAACTGATTCTGCCTATTCTATCTCGCATATTAACCAAACCGCAGGGAAACCAATATGAGCAATAAATATAACAGTATCCTGGAAACCATCGGTAATACACCCGTGGTAAAAATCAATAAATTAGGCCCTGAAGGGGTGAATGTATACGCTAAAATCGAGGCGTTTAACCCAATGGGCTCGGTGAAAGATCGCCTCGCGCTTGGTGTGATTGAGGCCGCTGAAAAGAGCGGCGCACTAACGCCCGGCCAAACGGTTATTGAAGCGACCAGTGGCAATACCGGGATTGGACTGGCGATGGTCTGTGCACAGAAAGGATATCCACTGGTCGTGACAATGGCGGAGAGTTTTAGTGTTGAGCGACGTAAATTGATGCGCTTTCTTGGCGCGCAGGTGGTGCTAACACCGGCCCCTAAAAAAGGCAGTGGGATGCTGGCAAAAGCAGCGGAGTTAGCGGAAGAGCATGGCTGGTTCCTGTGTCGTCAGTTTGAAAATGAAGCCAATGCTGATTACCATTCAAAGACAACTGCGCGTGAGATTCTAAATGACTTCGATGATGAGAAACTTGATTACTGGGTTACGGGTTACGGTACTGGTGGTACTCTGAAAGGTGTTTCCCGTGTGCTTAAGGCTGAAAGTCCTGATACCCGTATTGTAGTATGTGAGCCTAAAAGTGCGGCTATTGTGAGTAGTGGTACTGCTCAGGAGATTGACGAAAAGGGGAATCCTGTCAGTCATCCTGATTTTACTCCACATCCAATGCAGGGTTGGACACCAGATTTTATCTCCAAGCTCACCGCCGATAGTGTTAGCGCTGATATGATTGATGAGATGCTGCTGGTTGATGGTGCTGATGCGATCCGCTGTGCTAAGGAATTGGCGACTAAAGAGGGAATCTTTGTTGGTATTAGCGCCGGAGGCACATTAGCGGCAGCGCTTGAAGTGGCAAAGAAAGCGCCTAAGGGCAGTAATATTCTCTGTATGTTGCCTGATACGGGCGAGCGTTACCTAAGCACGCCGCTGTTTGCCGGTGTTGAGGCGGATATGAATGAGGCTGAACTTAAAATCGCTAACTCAACACCTAATTTTCAGTTTGAAACACCTGCTGCGTAATCAGGGTTCAATAAGCGGTAGTGGTGCAGATAAAAATATATCGTTCGATTGATCATCTTGTGATAATAGGTTTTAAATAATCTTTTAAGTAGAGTGGTGGTATGCCAAAAGCGAGTGATTTAAAAAAAGGGTTGGTGGTTGCGATCAACGATCAACCTTATATTGCGGTTAACATTGATGTGCAAAACCCCTCGGCACGTGGTGCATCGACGCTATATAAAGTGCGTTTTAATCATGCGCGCACTAAACAGAAATTGGAACAGACTTTCAAAGGGGACGATTTTCTTAAAACTGTCGATATGATGAGGCGCAGCGTGCAGTTCTCTTATATGGATGGTGATGATTATGTGTTTATGGATAGCGAAGATTTTCAGCAGTTCACTATGAATGGTGATGAGTTGAGTGATGTGGCGGGTTACATCACTGACCAGCTTGAAGGGATGGTGGCGATGTTGATTGATGACGAGCTGGTGGGGATTGAATTACCACAAACGGTTGAATTAGCGATTACTGAGACGGCTCCGGGGATTAAAGGGGCGAGTGCTACCAGTCGTACCAAGCCAGCAATGCTCTCTACCGGGATAGAGATTCAGGTACCGGAATACCTCACCAGTGGTGAGGTGATTAAGATCAATACCACTAGCGGTAAATTTATGTCGCGGGCATAAACCTTTATCACAAATAGAGAGACCTTTGCACGAGAACTAATTTTCGTTCCAGCAAGACATAAATGACCGAAAAAATGGAGTTTACACGCAGTAAATGATTGTTTTGAGATCATTTATAACGCAGCTGGAGCGGAAAATAGACTCGTGCAAAGGTCTCATAGAATTTTTCTCAGACAAAATCGAGGCTGATAGTGGCTAAACTGGATAATGATAAGCTGAACCAGGTGGTTGCTGATTCGCGACGGGCACGAGAGCAGGGCGATAAAGGCTATCGTGAAAGGGCACTTAAGATGTACCCGCACATTTGTGGCCGCTGTTGCCGTGAGTTTGACCGTACCAATTTGCAGGAACTAACGGTTCATCATCGCGACCATAACCATGATAATAACCCTGCGGACGGTTCTAACTGGGAATTGTTGTGTATCTACTGTCACGATAATGAACATCAGCGTCAGCTTGAGGCACACCAGGGCAATACGGGAACGGGGGGTACCAAAGGCGATGCGGCGACATTCAGCCCATTTGCAGGGCTTAAATCAAAATTAAAATAGCCAATCTCTATGATAGGCATCAACCTTAGTGCGCAGTGAGGTTTTTTGTTTTTCAGGTATAAAGCTGCCATCGATTGCATTGAGTACCAGACGATAGATATCGTCCCTGGATAATCCCAGTGCCTGCTGCACGGCTGCAAAGTTCTCATTGATATAACCACCAAAATAGGCGGGGTCATCTGAGTGAACAGTGGCTTTCAAGCCATGGTTTAACATCGTTTTAAGTGGATGCGCGCTCATCTTGCTGACGACCTGAAGCTTGTTATTGCTCAAAGGGCAAACGGTTAAGGTCATTTTATCGTTAACTAAACGGGTGACTAATGCGCTATCTTCAAGTGAACGGTTACCATGATCGACCCTGTCTACCTCAAGCAGCTCGAGCGCCTGCCAGATATACGCTGGCGGCCCTTCTTCACCAGCGTGGCAGACCACTTTTTTATTGGCTGCTCTGGCCATCGCAAAAACATTTTTAAATTTTGAAGGTGGGTGGCCAATTTCAGCACTATCCAGGCCAACAGCGATGAATTTATCCAGGTGTGGTTGTGCTTCTTGCCAGGTATTAATTGCATCTTCTTCACTAAGATGGCGCAGGTAGCTCATGATTAAGCCACTACTCATACCCAGTTTTTTTTTGCCATCATCAAGTGCTCGACTAATGCCATTAATCACCGTCTCAAAGGGAATGCCACGACAGGTGTGACCTTGCGGATCGAAAAAAATCTCGGCGTGTAAAACGTTCTGTGCATGACTCTTTTCGAGATACGCCATGGTGAGGTCATAAAAGTCCTGTTCTGATTGCAGCACGCTCATGCCCGCATAGTAGATATCGAGGAATTCTTGCAGATTATCAAAGTGATAAGCCTGTGAAAGTTGTTCGGCGGTTTTGAACACTACTTTGATGCTGCCATCGTCACCTTGAATCCGTTCAGCACCAATACTCAACGCCTTCTGAGAGAGCTTTTTAATGGCTGCTGTCTCTGCATCATTTTGTGGTGCTGGTCTCTCAATCTTTACCGTTAACAGATTTCGTGCCGCAATTTTGAATACCAGTTCAGGTTCAAAACTCCCTTCAATATGAAGGTGAAGTTCTACCTTTGGAATGCCTTGAATATAATCGAGGATGTTTTTTTCTGTTGTCATATCAGTACTATTCGTTGTTACTTAATGAACGTTAACTGCAGGGCTATCTTTTTCGTGACCGCTGCAAAAATACTCATTGCGTGGTGTAGTTGTTGATCACTGAGGTAAGGGGCGGGGCCAATCCTTAAAATATCACCGCGGTGGTCACAAAAAACTTTTCGATGACGTAACTCACGGGTGATCAGTGCCGCATGAGCCGATTTAAATGAGATAAAACCAGCGCGCTCTGCAGGCAGCATTAGAGGGTCTCGCTTGATTAGAACTTCTGGGAGGTCTAGTGCATCAAACCGCTCAAGTAACTGCGTTATTTGATATTGGTTGATTTCATGTAAAAGCGAGGGGTGAAGCCCATGTCTCTCAAAAAATGCGAATACCTTCGCAGCACGGTAGTGGCTGGTTGGGTCATAGGTTGCCCCGGCAAAACGCTGCCCGCCGTTGCCATAGTTAACTTGATGGTTATTGCTTGTATCTAATGATTCAAAATCGGCATACCAGCCGGTAATCACAGGGCGCAGCTGGCACTGAGGCGGAATTCTTAGAAAACAGTTGCCTTCACCGAGTTGGCAGTATTTATATCCACCGCCAATGATATAGGCCTGTTCTAATCCCTCCTGGCTGATATCAAACGGCACCACATTGAGGTGATGGTAGGTATCAACTAGCAACGCTGCCCCGCGTTGTTCGCAGGCCTCCATCACCTTGTTAAGATGGCTGCATATCTGCCCACTGTTATAAAAGACAGATGAGACTAGCACTGCAGCTGTATTGTCATTGATCTGAGATATTAAGCGTTCAACAAAGGTCGCATGTGGCAGACTCGCGACACGAATAATCTCAATACCTTCTTCTGCAAGTCGCTCTAACTGTCGGCGAATTGAGTGGAACTCACTGTCACTGGTTACCAGTCTCGGTCGCCTTTTAATATCAAGTGCTGAAAGAAAACGAACGACTAAGGTGTGGGTGTTTTCTGCCAGGGCATAGTCACCATCACAATCATTTAATAGTCGAGCAAAGCCTCGCTCTACCTCGCGTGCCTTATCAAAGGCGAATTGCCACTTGTCATCAAGGTGTGTTGCTGCATCTTGCCACGCCTCTTTAACACCGTCTAATGCAACATCGGGCCATGCCTGATGTGAATGGCCGGAGAGTAACAGGCGTTTGTCTACCTGAAACTGGCTGTAGTGCTGTGCAAGCGGGTTGGTCGCTTGTTGGAAGTCAGTAACAGAAAGTTGTTTTTGCATGTTTTAAAGCTTGTTACGAATTGCCCAAAGATCAGGAAACAGTGGCGTGAGCAGGGTTTTATAGAGGTAATCAACACCACTGGAGCCGCCGCTGCCCATTTTATTGCCAATGGTGCGTTCAACCATCTTGATGTGTCGGTAACGCCACTCCTGCAGTCCTTCATCAAGGTCGATCATCTGCTCACAGAGCTGAGTCAGGAGTGGTTCATTTTGATAAATTCTGAGTAACTGCTGTTGTACCGGATCACTGAGTTGAGGTGGCTTTGTTACATCACGTTCCAGTTCTGTCGCAGGAATTTCATAGCCACTCGTATGGATGCAACGTAGAAAGACATCCCACAATGATGGTTGATGCAGCAACGACTCAAGGCGGTTGCGCGTCACTTCATCTGCTTGGTAATGAACAAGCACATTAGCATTTCGTCTGCCGAGGATAAATTCGATCTCACGAAACTGCGCTGATTGAAAGCCACTGGCCTTTTCAAGGCGCTCACGAAAGGCACGAAAGGAGACCGGGCTAAGGGTTTCGATGATATCCATCTGGGCAACGAGTACTTTGAGGATATGCAGCACGCGCTTCAGGTTACGCATTGCAGTTGGCAGGTTTTGTTGATTCAACGAGGATTGAAAGTCAGCCAACTCATGGATAATCTGTTTAAACCACAGTTCATAGATCTGGTGGGTGATGATGAACAACATTTCATCATGTTCCGGGTCATTCGATAGTGGTTGCTGAAGTTTCAGTAACTCATCAATCTGTAAGTACTTGGCATAGGTTAAGGGCATGGTTTGATTATGGTCTTTATTTTGCTGGATACAAATTTTCTAATGAAATTTTTTATATCATGACGGCGAAGGCTGACATCCACGGCTGCTGGGTAATACTGAGTCTCAGTTTCCGTTAGGATGACGGTCAGGCAGATCATCATGGCTCTTTAACTAAATGCAGCATCATTATCGGTCTGATCACTGCGGTGTACTAAGAAGGCGACCACAGTTGACTCGGCTGTCGTTACACCACCGGCATAGAGGCTGCACGCTAGGGTGTATTGCTTTGCATTTTTGATCTCGGTGACGTGTGCACGTAGTTGCAGTGCCTTATCATTGGGAGTGGGGGCTAAATATTTGATATTTAACATGCCGGTGGCAAACCGATAGTATGGTTGTGACATCAGTGGCCTACCTTCGTTACGAATAGCCGTTGCCATGGCGGTAGCCATGCAGTGGCAGTCAATCAAGGTTGCGATGATGCCGCCACAGGTGATGCCCTGCCACCCTTCGTGCTGTTTTTGTGGCTGCCAGTGGCAGACCCCTTCATCGCCATCCCAGTAACTGTGAATGTTAAGCCCACTTTCATTATCACTACCACAGCCAAAACAGACATCACCGGGCATCGCATGTTGGAAATATTCACGTTCAGGCATTGGAGGTTCCTTGTCTGCAAATTATGTGATTGGATTGGTTCGCCACAGATCCATAAATTTATCGACTGGCATGGTGTGTAATGCCACTTGATCGAGCATCAGTGTCGTCAGACTATTTTTTTGTGCCGTTGTGTAGTGTTGAGCCAGGTTGTGGTGAAACTTGAGTTCGAGCAGCGGCATGGCATCACTGCGGCGGCGACGATGGCCAATGGGGTACTCAATGCAGGCGGTTTCAGTCGTGCCATTTTCAAAGTGGATGATGATGCGATTGCCGATGGCGCGTTTGTCAGCATCCAGATAGTCAACACTAAACTGTTTATCCTCAAATACCTGCATCTTATTGCGCAGTTGATCGATGCGCGGATCAGTTGCGATCTCGTCGCCATAATGGTGGCTCTCCAGCGTGCCAAAAATCAACGCTATCGCCACGGCGTACTGCAGTGAATGGTCACGGTCGGCGTGATTGTGCAGTGGACCGGTTTTATTAATGATGCGCATGGCTGCATTTTGGGTGTGCAGTTCAATCTGTTTTATCTGGTTAATTTTTGATGTAATCTTTTGTTGTAGTTGTACCGCACATTCAACCGCCGTTTGCGCATGAAACTCGACCGGATAGCTGACCTTAAAGAGGATATTTTCCATTACATAGCAACCGAACGGCCTCTCAATGGTCAGTGGTTGCTGATTAAAGCAGGCATCCTGAAACCCCCACTGCGCTGTGGTGAGTGTATTGGGGTAGCCCATTTCGCCGTTGATTGCCATTAGTGCATGGCGCACCGCACGTGAGGTGGCGTCGCCTGCCGCCCATGATTTTCGCCAGCCGGTATTGGGTGCATGTCTGTAACTGCGTAACGTGCCGCCATCGGCCCACGCATTTGAGAGTGCATTGATAATCATCTCTCGATCACCGCCCAGTAGCATGGTGGCAACGGCCGTTGAGGCGATTTTAACCAGAATGACATGATCAATACCCAGTCGGTTAAAGCTGTTTTCGAATGCCAGTATTCCTTGAATCTCATATGCTTGAATCATCGCGTCAATCACATCGCGCATTGTCAGTGGTGGCAAGTCACTGCATAAATGGCGATTGCGATAATCAGCACAGGCGAGAATTGCACCGAGGTTATCGGACGGATGTCCCCATTCAGCGGCGAGCCAGGTGTCATTGTAATCGAGCCAGCGTACCTGTGTGCCGATGTTGAAGGCGGCCGCTATTGGTTCAAGCTGGTATTGGGTGCCGGGTACCGGCACACCGTTGGTGAATGTTGTACCGCGGACAAACGGCCCGAGTCGTTTGCAACATTCCTCTGTTTGTAAAGCGAGAATAGCGCAGCCAAGTGCATCAAAGAGGGCATAGCGGGCAGTTTCGATCGCCTCATCACTGGCACTGTTGTGGTGACCGATATAATCGGCGATGTTGATTAGTAATGCATCAGGTGAGCGCTGGTGGTTGTCGTCAGCAGGTTTTACGATATCACTCATTGCCAGGATACGCCTGTGGTGCTGGCCCAATATATTCTGCAGTAGGGCGGATGAGACGATTGTCACTGCGCTGTTCAATGATGTGTGCTGCCCAACCGCTGGTGCGCGCAATCACAAACAGTGGGGTGAAAAAAGGTTTTGGGATGCCACACAGATGGTAGGTTGAGGCGCTGTAAAAATCGAGATTGGCAAACATCCCTTTTTCACGTTGCATGACCTGTTCAATGCGCTCTGAAATTTCAAACAATGCCATGTCATTGGCATCTTCAGCCAGTTTTTTTGCCCACTGTTTGATGACTGCAGAGCGTGGGTCACCATGTTGATAGACGCGGTGGCCAAAACCCATAATCAACTGCTTGTCAGCCAGCATCTGTAACAGGCCGGACTCTGCCTCAGCGGGGTGCTTGAACTGAGCGATAAGATCCATCGCCGCCTCATTGGCACCGCCATGCAGTGGCCCGCGCAGGGTACCAATCGCAGTGGTGATAGCAGAATAAAAATCTGAGAGAGTGGCCGTTGTGACGCGTGCAGCGAAAGTGGATGCGTTGAACTCATGTTCTGCGTAGAGGATTAGCGAGGCATCAAGCGCGCGGCAGTGTTGTTCATTGGCTGCTTCTCCGTGTAACAGGTGAAGAAAGTGTGCCGCGATGCTGCTGTCATCCGTGTGAGTTTCTATGCGCTTGCCTGCTGTGTGAAAGTGATGCCAGTAGAGCAACATGGATGCGAATGAGGCCATTAGACGGTCAGCGATATCAGCCTGTTGTTGTCTGTTTTTTTCTGCTTCAATGCAACCGAGTGCAGAGCATGCGGTGCGTAAAACATCCATTGGATTAGCCGCTGCTGGCAGCAGTTCAAGCAGTGTTTTTAATGCATCTGGCAGCGCGCGCAGTGACTGGAGTTTTTCGCAATAGTGACTGAGTTGAGTGGCGGTCGGCAGTTCACCATAGATTAACAGATAAGCGACAGCCTCAAAACGACTGTGGGTGGCGAGGTCTTGAATATTGTAACCACGATAAAATAGTCCGTCGCCACTCGCTTCGACGCTGGAGATAGCCGTTTTGCCCGCTGAGATACCCGCAAGTCCTTTATGACTTTTCACTGTCATCATCACGCTCCCTGTCGAATTCAGCTTCATGGCGGTAATAGTCTAAATGCTGGTAGAGTGCTGCGCGTGTCTGCATTTGGTCAATCACTGCCTGTTGACTGCCGTCATTGCGGATGATGTTGTAACCTTGCCACGCTGCAGCGCTCATCAGACGAAAGGCACTGAGTGGATAGAGTGCAATTGAAACATCCACTGACTTTAATTCGTCTACCGAAAAAAGTGGCGTTTTGCCAAATTCGGTGATGTTGGCCAGCACAGGAACGGTTGTCTCTTCTATGATGTGCTGATATTGTGACAGTTCAGTGAGTGCTTCGGGAAAGAGCATATCGGCACCGGCATCAATATAACGTTGCATGCGTTGCAGTGACTCACTTATCCCTTCAGCGGCAAAGGCATCGGTGCGCGCCATGATGATAAAATGGCGGTCTATGCCATTGCGTGCGGTGATCGCTTCATCGATGCGCGACATCATCTCTACCATTGATACGAGTTGTTTATCAGGGCGATGGCCACAACGTTTGTTGCTGACCTGATCTTCTATGTGAATACCTGCAGCGCCTGCAGCAATCAGTCGTTCGACAGTTTCAGTGATATTACCAAAGCCGGTATCGGCATCCACCAATAGTGGCAGATCAGTCGCGGCAGTGATGCGCCGTACATCTTCAATCACATTATCAAGGGTGGTGATACCCAGGTCTGGTAATCCATATGATGCGTTGGCAACACCCGCCCCAGAGAGGTAGATCGCTTTAAAACCAGCCTGTTCGGCAAGCATCGCACAATAGGCGTTGATGGTACCGACCATCTGCAGTGGTTGCTCTGCATCAAGTGCATGAAGCAGCTGTTGGCCAGCAGAAACGGGGACGTTCATCTAACGACTCCTTTTTATACGGCCTTGTTAAGATCTTTAATCACCGCAGTAAGAAAACGTGCTGCCTCACCCCCCGTGACACAGCGATGGTCGACCGTGAGTGACAACGGCAACATGGTATGTACCACTGCTTGCTTGTCGACTGCAATTACTTCATCCCGCACACGACCTGCACCGAGAATTGCAACCGTAGGCGGTACCACAATCGGGTCTGCGTAACGCCCACCAAACGCACCGAAATTTGACAGAGTGAAGGTGTAGCCGCGCATCTCTTCAGCGGGAATGGTGCGTGCTTTGACATCTGCTTTAACCTGATTAAGTGCCGCGCGCAGGTCTTTGGGTGTGCGTGCGGCAATGTCTCTGAGTACGGGTACAAATAGTCCTTCCGCGGTATCAACGGCGATGCCGAGGTCTACATTGCTGCGCAGGCGACGGCCAACGGCGTGGCCATCGTACCAGGCATTGAGTGACGGTTCTGCCTGACAGCCGACGGCAATGGCGCGAATCAGGCGTAACGTGGTATCGCTACCTGCTTGCCAGTTGTCGATGTCCGCATCGTCACAGATGGTGACATCTGCCACCTCTTCATGTGCCTGGGTCATGATATGTGCCATTGCGCGGCGTACCCCGCGCAGGGGTTCCATCGGCCCCGCATCTGCTAAAATTTTCGCCACGCGCTGTACATCCGCGGCGCTAATCACGCCTGCTTTTCCTGATGGTGTGACAACCGATAGATCCACTTTCATGCGTGATGCCAGCGCGCGTACCGCTGGCGTCACCTTGATATTACCACCGCCACCACTCTTGCCACCGCTTCCGCCGACAGCAGTGGGCGCTTCTTTGATCACTCCTTTGCCGCTCTCCATTTCACCCACGACGGTGCCCTGGTCCTGCGGTGCTGGTTTGTCATCACTGCCCGCCAGCTCAAATTCAACCAGAGGGTCACCAACCAGGGGAATGTCACCCGCATCAACGTAGAGTTTATGGATGATACCGTTATGTGGCGAGGGGATATCGACAATTGCCTTGGCGGTTTCCACCGATAACAAAGCTTGATCAACCTTAACTTCATCGCCTTCTTTGACATGCCATTCAACAATTTCTGCTTCCTGTAGCCCTTCACCCAGGTCGGGTAGCTTGAAGATATTCATGCTTCCTCCAGTGTCTTTTTCACCGCGGTGATAATACGTTCAGTCGATGGCATGTAGTCATTTTCCAGTTTAAACATCGGCATGATGGTGTCATAGCCAGTCACCCGTTGTACCGCTGCAAAGAGGCTGAGGAGTCCATGTTCTGCCAGTTGCGCGGCGATTTCAGCGCCAACACCGCAGGTGCGCGCAGCTTCGTGAACAATCACACAGCGGCCGGTCTTCGCAACCGAGTTTAGAATGGTTTCCATATCAAGCGGCTTGATGGTGGCAACATCGAGTACATCACAGCCAATCCCTTCTGCTTCAAGTTGTTCCGCTGCCTGCAGTGTTTCATGTGTCATCGCACCCCATGTCACCAACGTGACATCGGTACCATCACGCAGTTGAAAACAGACATCGAGTGGCAACGCTTCACCGTCGTCCGGTACTTCTTGTTTCATCATGCGGTAGATCCGTTTCGGTTCAAGAAAGACGACAGGATCGGGATCTTGAATCGCCGCAAGTAGTAGGCCGTATGCGCGTAGTGGGGAAGAGGGGATGACAACGCGCAATCCGGGCATATGGGCAAAGATTGCTTCCGTACTTTCTGAATGATGTTCTGGTGCATGAATACCGCCGCCATACGGTGCACGCAGCACCATCGGGCAGGTGATGCGCCCACGGGTGCGATTGCGCAGGCGGGTGGCGTGGCAAATCATCTGTTCTATTGTTGGGTAGATAAAGCCCATAAACTGAATTTCGGCCACAGGGCGTAGCCCCTGTGCCGCCATGCCGATTGCCATGCCCGCAATCATGGTCTCAGCAAGCGGGGTATCGAGTACGCGTTCTGTGCCGTATTGTTTTTGCAGCCCTTCGGTGGCGCGAAAGACACCGCCGTTAACGCCCACGTCTTCACCAAAGACAACCACATCCGGGTACTCTTCAAGTGCGCGCGCTAACGCTAAATTAACCGCTTCAAGGATGGTGATCTCAGCCATTTTAATCACCTCCTTTTTGTTGTTTGCCTCGTCGCTCAACTTCATCGCGTTGTGATTGCAGTGCATCGGGCAGGGTTTCATAGAGATAGTCGAACATACTCTCTGGTGGCACCGGCGGCGTATCGAGATAGCTGTTAACGGCGGCCTCAACGTCGGCTGCACATGCGTCATGCAGAGCCTGCTCTTTTGTATCGTCCCAATTGTGATTGGCAATGAGGTATTTTCGCAGGCGGTCAATTGGGTCCAGCCGTTTATGTTCATCCACAATAGCTTGTTCACGGTAACGACTCGCATCATCGGCGGTGGTATGGTCATGCATGCGGTAGGTGATCGCTTCAATCAGCGTGGGGCCACCGCCGCTGCGTGCTTTTTCAAGCGCATTGGACATCACGTGGCGCATCGCAATCACATCATTGCCATCGACCTGTTCACCAGGGATACCGGCGGCAATCGCCTTTTGTGCCAGTGTCTGTGCGTGGCTTTGCACTTTACGTGGCACTGAGATTGCCCAATGATTATTGGTCACAACCACCACCATCGGCAGCTGCCATGCGCCGGCAAGGTTGATCCCTTCGTAAAAATCACCTTTTGAAGTGGCGCCATCGCCCAGCACACAGACCGCAACACGCGCCTCTTTACGGAGCTTCATGGCGTAGGCGATGCCGGCACATTGCGGTACGTGAGTCGCAATCGGCACGGTGATAGGCATGTCGTGCGGTTGCTCAGCATAGGCCATGCCGCGTTCATCGCCACCCCAGTAGCGCAGAATTTCGCTCATCGCCACACCGCGTTGGAACTGTGCCGCATATTCACGGTAGGTGGGCAGTAGTACGTCTTCAAAAAGCATTGCATGGCCAATGCCGGTCGCGACTGCTTCCTGGCCTAACGATGAAGAGTAGGTGCCCATCTTGCCGGTACGCTGTAGTGCAATGGCCTTGCTATCAAAGGTGCGTGTCTGCACCATGGTGCGATAGAGCGCTAGCAGTGTCTCATATGACGCTGCAAATTCGGGCAGTGGGCCGACTCGTTCACCTGCCTGATTAAGCAGTTGTGTATAGTGAATTTCAAACTTGGCGATGCACTTTTTCTCTTCATTCGTCATGCTGGCTCCTTTGGCCAAAATCTGGCCGCCATTCCGTCGAAGGTCGCGTTAATAATGCTGTTGGTGATAATGCCTTAAAATTGACGTTTTTAAATGATGAGTAACATCATACATGTCATCATTGTATCGGCCATCTATGTCACATATTGATATGTTTCAACTCCCTTTAGCCACGATACATTTGGTTATCAAATCAAGCGTTAGCGAGACTTACTGGATGAGTCATCCGGCTTATTGGATAAGTCGTAGGGCGTTTTAGGATAGTCATCAAGCCCGCGTTGAATGATGCCGCTACTGAGGTCGTAATATTCACCTTTTATCGCGCTTTGTCCAATGCAGGCGCGTCTTTCATCATCATTACAGATGAGTTCTTTGAGTAGCTGCTTGATGCGCTTGCGGCTGGTACGGTAAAATTCATTGGAGAGTTCGCGCGCGTAGGGACGGTTAACAGTCTCCGCATGCAGTGTTGCCATGGCGATGGTAAAGAGTTCTTCGCCGACTTGCTCAATGCGGTTTTGTCGGCCCTGATCGTCACGCATCGACTCACGGCAGATCAACATCGCATAAAAAATATGGCGTGCCAGTTTGCGGCTGGTGCGTTCGATATAACCAAGTTTCTCTCTCACACGCGGCGCACTAAAAGCAGGGTTGCTGGGCACCATGCGCGGTTTCCATTGTGATAGATACCAGCCGGGGTATTTTGTCGCCAGTTTGAAGATCCGTTTGCTGCGAACGGAAAAACTGCTTTTTTCATCAAACAGCGGCTTGATCTGTTCCAGGTGATGGTTGAGTCCTTCGCGTGCGACATAAGGCCGTAGAATATCGGTGGCCCCTTCGCCGATGCGGTACATGGTGGCGTCACGTACGAGCTGCTCCATGCCAAAAGCAGGTTGGCCACGAAAGCGTTTGGAGTCTGCTGTCTCATAACCCGCGCCGCCAAAGATCACCTGTGCGTCATTGAGAAATTGCAGCGACTGTTCGGAAGTGAATATTTTGGTGATGGCTGCTTCAATGCGGATGTCATAATTTTTATGATCTGCCA
>QIJH01000099.1 GCA_003232725.1 Chromatiaceae bacterium
GGTGTTGATAGTCTTGCGGCTGCGATTGGTGAAGAGCGCGGCACCATTGAAGATGTACTGGAGCCATTCCTGATTCAACAGGGTTTTATTATGCGCACTACGCGTGGGCGGCAGGCGACGCGCCATGCCTATCAGCACTTTGGTCTGCCTGTGCCAGCGCGTAATGATCAAGTGCAAACAGCGGAGCTCTCCGGGGATCAGTAGTGACCTTCTTTTTTCCTCAGCTCTTTGTGACATCGCCCTCGTTTTTATGAAAATATCGAGGTATGATACTGCCCCATATGTTTCACAGGATTACGCTGTTTAGTACAGATGATTTGGACAGTCGCGCGCTCACCTGGTTGAGTGCGAAGATCCCACTCCCCTCCTGTTTTTTTAATATCATTTTTGATGGAGATCGCTCGTGAACGCAGATATGTCGTTGATTCACCTTATTACCGGCGCGAGTTTTCTCGTGCAGTTGGTGATGTTGCTATTGTTAGTCATTTCATTGGCGTCGTGGGCATTGATCTTCCGTAAACGTAAGGAAATCAAGGATGCAAAGGCTGCGGTCGATGCCTTTGAATCACGCTTCTGGTCGGGTATCAGCATGGATGAACTGCATAAGCAGGTCACTGGAAAGCCAGGTGAGATGAAAGGGATCGCGGTGATCTTTGAAGCGGGCTTCCGTACCTTTGTGCGCCTTCATCAACAGGAAGGCATCGAGCCGCGTGAGGTGATCGATGGTACGCAGCGTGCGATGCGGGTGGTGATGAGTCGTGAGATTGAGCAGCTGGAAAGTCATCTGTCATTTCTTGCCACCGTCGGTTCAACCAGTCCTTATATCGGGTTGTTTGGTACCGTATGGGGCATCATGAACTCTTTTCGTGCGTTGGGTAATGCCAATCAGGCGACACTTGCAATGGTCGCCCCCGGCATAGCCGAGGCGTTGATCGCCACCGCGATGGGTCTTTTTGCCGCAATTCCAGCGGTGGTGGCCTACAATCGCTATGTTAGCGATGTTGATCGTCTGGTTAACAGTTATGATAACTTCCTTGAAGAATTTTCATCGATTCTACATCGCCAGGCTCATAGCTAGGCGCGGCTGGAATGAACGAAATGCCATTATTGCAGTGGGGCGGATATGTCGAATACTAAACGTATCCGCAAACGCCCCATGTCTGAGATTAATGTAGTGCCCTACATCGATGTGATGTTGGTGCTGTTGATCATCTTTATGATCACCGCGCCATTGATGACCCAGGGGGTTAAGGTGAATCTGCCGCAGGCGACGGCAGAGCCTGTCGATCAGTCGGAGAACGAGCCGCTGATTGTGTCGATCGATGTTGATGGCCTCTATTACCTTAATGTCGGTGATGATCCTAAAAAAGGGGTCGACCATGAGCTGTTGGTGCAGCGTGTGGCTGCTGTTTTGCGCCATAAACCCGCTACTCCGGTATTAGTACGCGGTGATTCAGCCGTGAACTATGGCGCAGTCGTGACCGCGATGTCATTGTTACAGAAAGCGGGAGCCCCTAGTGTTGGGTTGGTGACAGATGCACTTGATCAATAACGCGGCACTGGTGTGAGGCTAATCGCGTGAATGCGAAGAAGAGGGCTGTCATCAGTGACGATTCATTTATTAAGGAGGTGATCAATTCGCCGCATTTTTTACTTTATGCCATTCTGGTGCATGTTATCTTTGGGACGATGGTTGTGATGAGCCTTGATTGGAAAACGGAGGCCAAACCTGTCCCGCATGTGATTCAGGCGACCTTCATGGATGAATCAAAGATTAAGGCCGAGATGGAGAAGCTGCGCCTCGTCGATGAGAAAAAGAAACAACTGGCGGAAGCAGAAAAGAAAAAACTGGATGATGCCAAAAAGGCGAGTAAGCGAGAAGAGCAGCGCCTCGCTGAGCTGAAAAAAAAGCGTGAAGCGGAACGACGTAAGCTGAAAAACGAAGAGAAACAGCGTCAGCAGGAAGAGCAAAAGCGTAAAACAGCAGAAAAGGAGCGTAAAGCCGAAGAGAAAAAGCGTCGTGATGTGGAGAAAAAGCGGCTCGCTGACGAGAAAAAAGCTAAGGTAGAAAAGCAGGCGCAGCTTGATAAGCTGAAGGCTGAACAGATCGCACTTGAAGAGAAGATGGTGCATGAAGAAGAGCAACGTATTAAGCAGGCCGAAGAACGTAAAAAGCAGCAGGCGCTGGAGCGCATTCGAGCTGAAGAGCAGCGTTTGCTGGATGCGGCACGTGAACGTGAATATCAATCGATTGTTGATAAACATGTTGAAATTATCCGCCAGAAAGTAAACCGTAACTGGTTGCGTCCCGCCGGTGCGAGGGCCGGGCTGACATGTACGGTGCGGGTACGTATAATCCCCGGTGGGGATGTGCTGGATGTGAGAATTACAAAGAGTAGTGGTAATGCAGTATTTGATCGTTCGGTCGAGACGGCGGTATTAAAGGCTTCACCGCTGCCATTGCCGGCAGATCGTGCACTGTTTGATCGCTTCCGTGTACTTGAATTTATTTTTGATCCTGAGGGTTAAATTTTGAAAGTTATCTTGCGTAGTTTACTGCTGTTGATGGTCTGCTGGGGGAGTAGTGCCCTGGCGGCATTGACGATTGAGATCACCCAGGGGGTTAAAGGGGCGATGCCGATTGCGATTGTGCCGTTCACCTGGGAAGGGCCAGGCTCTGCTGCGCCGCTCGATATCACAACGGTCGTGACGGAAAACCTTTATCGTAGTGGGCGTTTTTCACCGCTACCGGAGCGTGATATGCTGACGCAGCCGAACGATCCATCAAAGGTTAATTTTAAAAACTGGCGAGTTCTTGGTGTTGAAAACCTAGTGATTGGCAAAGTCCGTGCGGCAGCCAATAATCAATACATCGTTCAGTTTGTACTATTCGATGTATTCCGCAGCACGCAGATTACTGGGCAGACCTTTAATGTCGGTAAAATCAGCGATTTGCGTAAAACCGCCCATCAAGTCAGTGATGTCATCTATGAAGCATTGCTGGGTGAGCGTGGTGCTTTTGATACCAAGGTTGCCTATGTTACCCAGTCTCAGGATAGAGCCGGTAAACCTCGTTATTCGCTGCAAGTGGCAGATGCCGATGGCCATGGGCCGCAGGCAGTGCTCAATTCCAGTGAACCATTGATGTCTCCTTCATGGTCGCCGGATGGGCGAAAACTGGCCTATGTGACCTTTGAAGGTGGGCGCTCTGCTATCTATACGCAGGATGTTTATCAGGGGAAACGCGAGAAAATTTCAGGGTTCAAAGGGATAAATGGTGCACCAGCATGGTCGCCGGATGGTACGCGAATGGCTCTGGTGCTCTCAAAAGATGGCAGCCCGGATATCTATGTAATGAACCTTTTGAACAAAAAACTTACGCGTTTGACGACTAGTTACGGTATTGATACAGAACCTGTTTGGACTCGAGGAGGAGATGCGATAGTATTCACCTCCGACAGAGGAGGGAAACCTCAGCTGTATCAGGTGACACTCTCGAATCGGCAAGTTAAGCGGCTGACGTTTGAAGGTAATTATAATGCGCGCGCGACGCTTTCACCGGACGGGCGAATGGTGGCGATGGTTCACGGTAACGGTAATCGTTACCAGATAGCGGTGATGGATCTGGAAAATGGCGCAATGCAGGTGCTAACAGATACTTCGTTAGATGAGTCGCCAAGCTTTGCGCCGAATGGTAGCATGATCATTTATGCGACTGAGAGCCGGAATAAAGGAGTTTTGTCTGCGGTATCTGTTGATGGAAGGGTGCATCAGCGATTAGTACTACAAGTGGGTGATGCTCGAGAGCCTGTTTGGTCACCGTACGGTAAATAAATAAACGAGCACGAAGCACGTAATATTAATAAATTAGGAGTGATTGATGAATATTTTTAGAAAGGCACTGATCTTGGTCGTACCGGTTATGTTTCTGGTCGGTTGTGCCAGCGCACCAATAGATACCACTGATGATGTTCTTACTGATTCGGCGGGCGGTCTGAATGACTCTTCTACTAGTGGTAATATTGGGAGCGTTGCTGATACTAGCGACGACGACGCTCAAATGACTGGTATTGAGGATGGCAGCTCAATTGGCCGTAGTGAGCTGGCACTGTCAGACACGAGCCCATCAAATTTACTGAATACACGTGTGATCTATTTTGATTTTGATCGTAGCAAAGTCAGAGCTGAATTTACTGATGTGATAGCAGCCCATGCTGAATATCTTGCCAATAACCCTGGTGCACAGATGAAGCTTGAAGGCCATGCCGATGAACGCGGTTCACGTGAATACAATATTGGTCTAGGCGAGCATCGTGGTAATTCAATCGCGCGTCACCTTGGGCTGCAGGGCGCGTCACGTGGTCAGCTTGATGTGGTGAGTTATGGCGAAGAGCGTCCAGCTGCGATGGGACATGACGAGACTTCATGGGAATTGAACCGTCGTGTTGAAATTATCTATACTAGAGAACAGTAAGGGATAACTGACGTTGAGTGCTGTAAGCAGCAAACGGCCAGGTTATGTTGTATTGATAGTGATGGTTGGCGCGCTAGGTTTTCATTCTGTTGCCTCGGCACGAGATGGGTTGCCACCGATTCATGAGTCTTCTATCTCTAATGCGGCAGCACCGCCGCCGCCAGTAGCCACGTTTTCTGAGCGTCAGTTGCCTTTAGAACAGCGTCTTATTCGCCTTGAGCGGATGGTCGATAATCGGACACTGCTTGAGATGTTGTCGCGCATAGAAAATATGCAATCAGAAGTGCAAATGATGCGTGGTGAGCTGGAAATGCAGCGCCATGAGTTTGAAGGCATCAAGCAGCGTCAGCGTGATCTCTATCTTGATATTGATCGTCGTATGCTGGCGTTAGAAAAATCAGCCAGTCGTGCGTCTGTGCCAACAGCAGGCTTTGTGCCTCAGGCAGCGGCAGCGCAGCCTGCGATGACGGCTCCTGTAGCAAACACGGCGAGGCCAGCGTTTACATCAATGCCCGCTATTGCACCTGTTGTGCCTGCGCTGGGTGGTGGGAGTGGTCTGTTGACTTCTGCACCTGTAGCGGCCGTGATCGATCCACTGCAGGAGCAGTCAGCTTATCAGCAAGCACTGAATATCTTACGTGAAGGGCGTTACGATGAAGCAATTATCGCCTTTCAGAGTTTTTTATCGCGCTTTCAGGGCAGCCAGTATGCGGGCAATGCCCAATATTGGATTGGCGAAGCGAATTACGTTTCGCTCCGTTATCCGCTCGCGGTCGAAGAGTTTCAGAAAGTGATCGCTAGTTACCCTGAAAGCGCTAAAGTGTCAGACGCTATGCTTAAGATTGGCTACACTTTTTATGAGCTGAAAGCGTGGGAGCAAGCCCGTCAGGCACTCGGAACATTGGTTGAGCGTTTTCCAAAAACAACGGCGGCTCAGCTTGCAGATAACCGACTGCATCGCATGAAGCTGGAAGGACACTAGCCTGACAGATAGCCATTTGATGCGCGTGAGCTTCGTCCCGGAATCATGTGTTTAGTCTGTCGTAATCTACCTGGAGTACGCGCAAGCGATGGTATCGGAGACGCAAGATAATAGCGCTGGTGATGCCGCACCTGCGGTGCGGTTACGCATTACCGAAATATTTCACTCCCTGCAGGGTGAATCTCGCACTGTTGGTATCCCCACCACCTTTATCCGTCTTACTGGCTGTCCACTGCGTTGCGGTTACTGCGATAGTGCTTACGCCTTTGAGGGTGGAGAGTGGATGAGCCTTGACCAGGTTTTATTTAACGTGGTTAGCAAGGATTGCCATTATGTCACTGTCACGGGCGGTGAACCACTGGCGCAGAAAGGGTGTTTTCCACTGTTATCACGCCTGTGTGATCTCGGCTATCAGGTATCGCTGGAGACAAGCGGCTCGATTGATATCACCAAGGTTGATCCACGCGTGATGAAGGTGATGGACCTCAAGACACCGGGCTCGGGTGAAGAGGCAAAAAATTGCTACGAAAATATTAAATGGTTGCAAAATAGTGACCAGGTTAAATTTGTCATTTGCTCGCGTGATGACTACCTTTGGGCGTGTAACAAACTTGTTGAGTATGATTTGCCTTCGCAGTACGAAATACTATTTCAGGCCGTTCATAACGATTTGGAAGACAGGGTGTTGGCCGAATGGATTCTTGAAGACCGCCTGCCAGTGCGGCTGCAGATTCAGCTGCATAAATTCCTCTGGGGCGACCTGCCCGGTAAGTGATCATCATGTCTGAGACCAAATTTTCAATGCGCAAGGCCGTTGTGTTGCTTTCTGGCGGGCTTGATTCCACTACCGTGTTGGCACTGGCACAGGTGACTGGCTACGACTGCTATGCGCTCAGTTTTGATTATGGCCAGCGCCATAACTTCGAGCTCGAAGCGGCCGCTGTGATCGCTACACAGGCGCGTGTGGCGGCGCATAAAGTGATTCAGCTAGATCTCGGTGCGATCGGTGGCTCGGCGCTCACGGATCCTGATATCGCCGTACCGCAGGCGGATCAGAGCAGTGAAGTTGCCACTGGAATACCGCTCACCTACGTGCCAGCACGTAATACCATCTTTTTGTCACTGGCGCTCGGCTGGGCAGAGGTGCTCGATGCACAGAATATCTTTATCGGAGTGAATGCGGTCGATTACTCCGGCTATCCCGATTGCAGAGCAGAATTTATTGAAGCCTTTGAACGTGTCGCTAATCTCGCCACCAAAGCGGGGGTAGAGGGACAGCAGATGACCATTCACACACCGTTAATTACTATGAGCAAGGCGGAGATCATTCAGGCCGGCACTGAACTAGGGGTCGATTATAGCTGTACCGTCTCCTGTTACAGTGCAGACGAGGTGGGGCGGGCCTGCGGACGTTGCGACGCCTGCCATCTGCGTGCCGCTGGATTTGAGCAAGCAGGGTTTCCAGATCCAACACCTTATTTATCTTAGATATTATTTGAAAATATATTTGTCAGATGAGCTTTGAGCGGTTAGACTAGCGGCCGCTTATCTAGTGCGAGGCAGGGCGAATTAAAGCCTGTCAGAGTTGCAGACTCCTGTTAGAATAGCGCCCTCGGTAATCCCCGATACGGGCCGTTAGCTCAGTTGGTAGAGCAGTGGACTTTTAATCCATTGGTCGAAGGTTCAAGTCCTTCACGGCCCACCATTATTATTAAAGACTTTAGTTGTTCGGCTGAGTCTTCTCCCAGATTAGAATAGTTTAATCTTCATCTTCTGTCGTGTTTGTCACAGGCCGAAGGTTTTTCGTTTTAAATGCTGGTGGATGAGGTTTACTATCAACACCAAACTATTTCACAAGCTGCCTGAGCTCGATTGATAACCATATTCTTGTACAAAGGCCTCCTAGGGTCTGTTGACCATTCATTTTCACCACTGTTGCGCTTAAGAAGTCGCCAATCAAGGGGCAAGAAGAGGTGTGCCCCTTGGCTATAGCCGGACGAAAAAAGCGCCTCCAGCAGTGGTGAAAATGAATAGTCAACAGCCCCTAGTATTTAACATTTTTAAATTTTTTGATTAAAAAATCAATGAGTACACGGATACGTCTTGGCAGGTGATTTTGCTGAGGATATAACACGTATATCGTGTCATGTTCCAATTTATAGCTAGTTAAAATAGGCACCAGTAATTTTTTATTGATTGCATCTGCGCACATGAAGGTCGGTAAATTCAGAATGCCCAGACCATTAATGGCAGCCTGCAGCAGTACATCGCCATTATTTGCCTGAAATCGAGAGGGAATACTCACTGTTGACCATTCATTGTTTTTACCCATAAACTGCCAGTGCTGAGACTTGGAGGCATAACTATAATTTATCCCTATGTGACGAGATAGTTCATTCGGAGTGTTAGGTTCTCCATTTTTATCTATATAGGCGGGGCTAGCTGAAATCACACGTGGCGAGGGTGACAAATTTCGTGACATTAATGTTGAATCAGCGAGCTTTCCAATACGAATTGCCAGATCTATCTTTTCTTCTAAAATATTGACTGCCCTGTCATTCAGATCAAAATTTAGCGAAATATTAGGGTGTAGATCGAGGAACTCGTTCAATATTGGTGATAAATAGTTAACGCCAAATGTTAGTGGTGCTGTAATTCGAATGGTACCCATTAGATTACCATGCTGATTGACTGTTTCCTGCTCTGCTTCATTCAGCATCTTGAGTATATTTAAGCAGTTCTCATAAAACCGCAGGCCATCCTCTGTTAAATTAATTTTCCGCGTAGTCCTGATTAAGAGTTGCACTTTCAGGCGCTCTTCTAGAGAGTTAACCCGGCTACTAACAGCTGATCTTACTATACAGAGCTCATCGGCCGCTTTACTGAAGCTTTCATTCTTAACGACGCTGACGAACGCTGTCATTTCCTGGAATCTATTCATTAACTAACTTCACTAGGGTAATATCAATTATGATAAAAAGAACGTAACTACTCAGCTAACCCATGAACTCCACCATTTCAGCATTAAAAAATGATCATTTACACGTGTAAACTCACATTTTTCGCCTTGAACTGGCAGATTTCATGGGCGATCTGAGCAGCCACTGTTAATTTTACCAGTCCTCGTGCAAAGGTCTCAGATTTGATCTGGAAAACCATTTATCTATGCTAATAGCTCACTGAAAATTATGGTGAGAAGATGTCATGATTACGCGATATTTATATCAAAGATAGTTGCCTTGGTCATTGATTACACAGCGACACCGACTACAACCCCCATCAATCGACCAGATGGGTAATATGATTTGTCCAGGGTCCATCCAGAGCGGGTCAGGAGGTCAACGTACTGTTCCTCAGTACGTTCGCATCCGGAGCCCCAACACATCATATGTATGTCGTAAACTTTGGCAAAGTGTGCCTGTGAAGTACCCGGGATAATGTGTTCAGCAATAAAAACCCTGCCATTTTTTCTCACACGCTGACGAATGTTAGTGAGAATCTTGACACATTCGTCATCATTCCAGTCATGAAGAATCATTTTTAGCGTATATAGGTCGGCCCTGGGTACATCATCGAACATGTCGCCGCCTATGTATTCACACCTGTTTTGTAGATTGAGCCTGGTTGCCCATAGGGAGTCACTGTCGGCGACAACCTCCGGCAAATCGAGCACTCTACCTTCAAGGTGGGGATGTGCTTCTAACAGAGAGCAAAGCAGATGGCCATGCCCACCAGCAATATCACAAATACTTCCAAACGGACTAAAATCATAGCTCTTAAGTGCTTCTAAAACCAATGCGGACTGTACGAAAGAGAAGCTGGTCATCGCTTGCTTGAATACCTCACCATAATCCGCATTACTTCTTGTATAGTCAAAGGCATGGCTGTCGAACTCACGGACAAATGCATTCTGTTGCCCATCTCTTATCATTGAAGGAAGATGCTTCCAGAGTGCATAGTGGACTGGCCCCTCTTCAAGGAGGACCATATTCCGTAGTGAGCCAGGTGAGTCGGCTCGTAATACAAGGCCATTTTTAGTTAACTTGAATTTTTTGTCGTCGGATTCCGACAAGAAATTCAATGATGCTAATGCACGCATTAACCGGTAAAGCAGCGTTGAATCAACATTAATCATATTGGCAACCTCATTAGCCGATAGATAATTAGATAACTCACAGTGATCAAATACATTAAGAGTTACGCCGCTATATAGTACCTGGCTTCTCCATCTACCGAATGCAATATCCATCACATACTCTTTCTCATTCATGATTTTTTATATTTCCTTATAAATCTGGTAATAGGGCGATTGATTTTCGTAAAACAGAATGAGACATTTGCACGATACAGGTGGGAAAGAAAAATGAGCTAATATTTTCCTAATTGAGGCAGAAAGCATCGTTAATAACGAGTTATTGACAAGCTGTCTAACGAAGAGCAGGGGGATATTAGTCATTTCTATTCGTGATTATGTCGTGCAAAGGTTTCAGAATATTTACTATCACAAATTAATGCATGCCTTAAAAGATAATTGACATATTCGCATGAAATCATTTTCATTGCTAGGCAGTATTTTTTACAGAAATTAAATGCATTTAAAATACTCTTTGTGCTCGCTGTGACTTTGTTTTTTGGTACCTAACAGTAGGTGCTTTAGGCGAGGCAACAGCGCACGGAATGAGGGAGTTTATAACGATAAATGACCGATTGAGTACGCTTCTAACGCCTTTTATTTCGCTGTTCAGCTCGGTGTTGTGCACGGTTTCGTCTTCGCCAATGCATACTGAAGCGGTAAAGAAGCGCATCAATCCAGCCCCAGTACCATTCCAGGCAGCGTCGGTGCCATGGGCGCTCACACCATGCCTTGAGCTCAATCTCTGAGCACTGCTTAAAATCATCATTGAAGAGGCTTTTTACTGCACGGGCAAAATCAGGGTCATCAATTTCCTGATTTGCTTCGAGATTCCATACTAGATTCCAGCGGTCAAAATTACTTGAACCGATGGTACTCCACTGGTCACAGAGCATAATTTTGCTATGTGAAAAACGCGGTTGGTATTCAAAGATACGCACGCCACTTAACAGTAACTTGAAGTAGAAGCGTCGTCCCGCATGTCGGATAGCGGGGTGATCGGTGTGTTCGCCGGGGAGCATTAAGCGCACATCAACACCGCGTTGTGCTGCTTTGCGCAGTGCGCGTTGCATCTGCCATGACGGGACAAAATAGGCTGTGGCGATCCATATTCTATGCTCTGCTCCATACAGGTGACGGTTTACCGAGCGCCGGATCTCCTGGCGTGAAGTGGCTTGAGAGCGTGCGACACGCCCTATTTGTCTGCTAGAGAGATCATTGCCTGCTTCATTCTCAGGATAGAGTGCTGGGCTTGATGGCAGGATTGGCGTCACGCCTTCAATTGGCCAGCTCTCTATAAATAGACTGCGCCAGTCATCGACGCAGGGCCCTTTGATTTCAATGACTGTTTCACGCCAGCGCAGTGTTTGATTGTCAGCAGGGTCGAAGTCGTCAGTGATGCCAACGCCGCCGACGTATGCTAGTTTTCCATCTAACAGCAGCAATTTTCGGTGGTCACGGAATAGATTGTTAAACCAGCGACCATAGCGAATGGGGTTGTAAAAGGCGAGATGAATGTTGTCGTGCTTGAGCCGCTGTCTATCTTGTTTTATCAGGTTGCTGGCACCAAAGCCATCAAGAATAATATAGACCGAAATGCCACGTTTGGCTGTCTGTAGCATGGCTTCGATAAAGCGATCTGAGACTGAGCCAGAGCTCATCAGATACATGTTTAGTGCAACGTAACGATCTGCTTTATTGATTGCATTCAACATCACCGGAAAAAACTGGTCACCATCAAGCAGCAGGCGGAATTCATTACCTTTACGCCAGGGGAATCGGAAATCAGAGTGGTTGAGGTATGCCATAGCAGGTTGATTAATGAAGGTTCATCATCAGTATAACGTAGATATTAAAATAAACTAGAACTCGATGTTCAATACATAAGAAAAGTACTATGGCTGGGCGTTGGAGATGTGAGTTTGGTAATAAGCAGGGTATTCGCTCAGGAAAATTCAAGCATGATTCGCAAGGGATTTGCGGCGCCGTATTGTTACCTCTCATCGCCATATCGATGATGGTTTGTTGTTTGATGGGTGGGGTATAACAATCTTATCAAATAGATTGTAAGCAATATATTTTTAATGCAGACTTGCGTACTAGACCGATTAAATTTTTCTTGATATCGGTTGCTTTTAGCACTGGACATGGAATGTCATGAAGAACTGTATATTTTTTGAGAAAACCAGGAATCGTGTTGATGAAAGCGCTTAATAAAGATCTGCGATCGCCTTTTTTTCAGGGCATCATTGAGCAGGATGCGGCTGGTAATGTGGTGACGATAAACCCGGTTGCAGAAAGCCTTTTGAAGTTGAATCAACAAGCGTTAACTCAGCACACGATGCAATCAGTTTGGGGTGGGGAATTATACGGCTCTGATCAGAAGCCAGTAACAAAAGAGCAGCATCCTGTTTTTATTGCGCTGCATTCACATATGCCCAGTAGTTGTGTCGCATACTTATATAATAGTGGGCGTTTTCAATCAATATTGATTACCTCTATTCCAATATTAGACCCTGAAACTAAAATACCGATTAAGGTCATTAGTACGCTGTTGGATGTGGTTGCGTTACAAAAAACCGACAATATTGCTCAAATTCAGCTTCACCAGCTGGAGGCAATCGAACGTATTAGTCGTATAAGCCTTCAAGCGGGGACTTTTAAGGAGACGCTGCATAACTCGTTAGAGGCGTTACTTGATATTTTTGACTGTGATCGTGCCGCACTGATTTACCCATGTGACCCAGGCGCGGATGAACTCACTATTCCGATGGAATGTACCAAGCCGGAATGGCCGGGTGCATTTGATCTGGATATTAATGTTCCTATCGATAACGGCACCGCAGCTGTTTTGCAAGCATGTTTGGATAATGTGGGTCCTGTGCGTTATGACGCGCTAAGTCTTCACCCGGTCCCGCTGACAATTAAGGAAGAATTTTCGGTGAAATCTCAGCTCCTATTGGCTTTACATCCTAAAGTTGGTAAGCCTTGGGGGTTGGTCATTCACCATTGTCATAAAGCACACGTCTTTACTAATGAGGAGTTATGGCTGTTTGATGAAATAGGCCACCGTTTGGCTGAGTCACTTAGTAGTCTTATCACATTGCGCAATATGAAAGAAAGTGAAGAGCGTTTTCGTACGCTGGTTGAAAATGCGCCAGAGGCAATATTTGTGTTAAATGTTAAAAGTAACCGTATTATAGATGCGAATGAAAATGCTGCTTTGCTTTTTGGGCAACCTCGAAATGAGTTAATTGGGAGTAATTACCTGACCCTGAGTCCTGCCTTGCAGCCCGATGGACAATCCTCTTCAGTGCAGGCCTGCCGTTTTGTGAATGAAACAGTAGCGGGTGGCACACCCGTCTATGAATGGGTATATCAAAATAGCGCGGGTGACCATATTGTTTGTGAGACGCGCTTAGTAAAGCTACCTGCCGGAGGAAAAGAGCTGATTCGTGGCAGCATTACAGATATTAGCCCGCGTAAACAGACTGAAGCACAGCAACACAAGTTCTCCATGGCGTTAGAGCAGACCGCTGATGCAATTATGATTACCAACTCTGATGGGGTCATCGAATATGCGAATAAATCTTTTGAAGCGATTACCGGCTACTCATTGGCGGAGGTGGCGGGGGGAACCCCGCGGATATTAAAACCAACTGGCGCTATCCAGAATCAGCCGGGGGATTATGAGAGGCTATGGCGGACGATTAAATCTGGTGAAGTGTTTAATGATGTTTTGATCAATCAGCGAAAAGATGGCTCGATTTATTATGAAGAGAAAACGATTACACCTCTTAAGTCTGCCGCTGGGAAAATTACTCACTTTATTTCTACTGGTAGAGATATTAGTGAGCGGATGAGAACGCAGGAGTACCTGCAGTTTTTGGCCCATCATGATGTGCTTACCCAGTTACCGAACAGATTTTTGTTTATTGATCGGCTTGAACAAGCCATTATTAATGGGGGCCGAAATAACGCCATGGTGGCGGTGTTATTTGCTGACTTAGACCGATTTAAATTTATTAATGACACGCTTGGCCATGATATGGGTGATCTGGTATTAAAGACGGTTTCAGATCGTTTTATTTCATCACTTAGAAGCGGTGACACGGTGTCACGTCAAGGGGGCGATGAATTCGCTATCTTGCTTGAAAACATCAAGAACACAGAGCAAATCACACTTATTTGTGAAAAACTATTGGAGAATATTTCTCAGTCTATGTTGATTCATGAACAGGAGTTATTTGTTTCTGTCAGTATTGGCATCAGCGTATTTCCCGGTGATAGCGAGAGTCCACAGGTGTTAATTAAACACGCAGATATTGCAATGTATCGTGCCAAAGAGAGTGGGCGTAATAATTTTCAATACTTCTCTCCAGAAATGAGTAGTCGAGCAGTTGAGCGCTTAACGATGGAGACTAGTTTACGAAAAGCATTAGATAGAGGGGAGTTTTTACTCTATTATCAACCGCAGATATCACTGCATGGAAATAATCTGATTGGTTTTGAAGCACTATTGCGTTGGCAGCACCCTGAGAAAGGGCTTATTTCACCCGAGCAATTTATCCCGATTTTAGAGGAGACGGGATTGATCGTGCCTGTTGGTGAATGGGTACTGGAGAGTGCTTGTCAGCAACTGAATCAGTGGCATGATATTGATCATGAGTTGCATGTGTCAGTCAATATCTCAAATCGACAGTTTAATGATCGAAATCTGGAGGAAAAATTCCACAGTATCATTAAAAATTCTGGTGTTAACCCTGTTTGTCTGGAGTTGGAGTTGACAGAAAGCCTGTTAATGATGAACCCAATTAAAACAGGGCAGATACTGAATAGCTTTTGTGATCTTGGTATTGGCTTATCGATTGATGACTTTGGCACTGGCTATTCATCATTGAGTTATTTGCGAAGATTTCCGTTGGACACTTTAAAGATAGACCGTTCTTTTGTACGAGATATAACCACTGATGTGAATGATGCAGCCCTTATTAGTGCAATTATCGCGATGGCAAAGAGTTTACAGCTAACTGTGATTGCTGAAGGGGTCGAAACGAATGATCAGCTTGAGTTTCTAAGAGGGCTAAATTGTGAAATGGCACAGGGTTTTTTATTTCATAAGCCTTTGTCAACACTTGATGCGGGTGGGCTGATTAAATAACGTTGTAGTTATTCACTTTGAGAATTGAATGATGATCTTTTTTTGGAAGCCTTTGGTCGAATTCCGGTGTGCAATGAACCCTAATAAAAACACCAAAATCAGGCGCCAATAACCTATCGGGCCAGCACCGATAGTGGTTGGGCTCGGGCCACTATTGTCACTCAACGCCTCATGCAACTGGTAGAATGATTTTCTGTTGTTTATTCTAGGGGTTGATTTCGTGGCAAGAAAAGCTAATCTAAAGAAAAAATTAAAAGCTCGTCATAAAAAAAGCAGTGCCATCCAGGTTGCCACTACTACAATTGCCGAAGTTACATGCTTGTTGGAGAGTGCATTGGAGCATTTTAGACGGAATGATTTTTCTCTTGCTGAAAATGTATACCGGAAGGTGCTGAATCATGACCCGATTAATGAGGACGCACTTCATTTTATTGGCTTGATATATACACAAAGTGAACAGCATGTTGAATTGGTTAAGTTTTACGATTTAGCGTTAACGAAAGACCCTGAGTCGGTGAACATCTATAATAACCGGGGGATCTCTTTGGTTTATCAGGGGGAATTTTGGTTAGCGGTTGCTAGTTTTGAAAGGGCGCTTGGGATCTCCTCTGACAATGCGGATACCCATATTAACTTAGGTAGTGTCTTTAATCGTATCGGAGAATATGAAAAATCGTTGGAGCATTATAACAAGGCGTTAGCGATCTCTCCGCAGCATACGGAAGCGCATTACAATCTTGGGAATACGTACCGTAAGCTGAAACTTCAGGATGAGGCCATTGCCTGTTTTAATCGCGCACTGGCAATAGAGCCACAGCATAACGATGCATTTTATAACTTGTGTTTAATCTCGCGTAACGTGTGTGACTGGTCCCGCTACTCAGAATTTGAGAGTGAAATGATAAGGCGCGCACAAATACCGAAAAGTACTCTGGTGCCATTTAATCTACTCTCTTGGTGTGATGACCCTGAGGTGCAGCTAGCATGTGCCAGAAATTATATTGATGGCATTATTCCGCTGAATATCCCGCGCTTTGATGCTGTAGCTGTAGCGGATAACGGACGAATAAAAATTGGTTATCTTTCGAGTGATTTTCGTCAACATGTGGTTGCACAGCTGATTGTCGAGTTATTCGAGCTGCATGATCGCGATAAATTTGAGGTATTTGCATTTTCACACGGCCCTGACGATAGCAGTGAATTAAGTGCGCGCCTGGTAAAAGCGGTTGATCATTTTATATCGCTTGGGCATCTGAGTGATAGTGATGCAGCGCGTCTTATTCAGCAGCAGGGAGTCGCGATTCTGGTCGACCTGAATGGCCATAGTAAAGGGGCGAGAGCACGTATTCTGGCGATGCGTCCTGCGCCGATACAGATTAATTATCTTGGTTATATTGGTACGATGGGAGCCAGTTTTATCGACTATGTGGTGGTGGATAAAACCGTGGTACCAGATGACATGCAGCCTTTTTTTACTGAGAAACTACTACAGCTGCCCTGTTATATGGTTCACGATAGCCAGCGGGTGATTGCGAGTGATGCGCTGACACGAGTAGCGGTGGGTTTGCCTGACGAGGGCTTTGTCTATTGTTGCTTTAATAACAGTTATAAAATCACACCGACAGTATTTGATATCTGGATGCGTTGCCTGTTAGCCGTACCCGGTAGTGTCTTATGGCTGGTAGAAGAGAGTGCGGAGTTACAAAGAAATCTTCGTCAGGAAGCTGAGTTACGCGGTGTTAATTCAGCACGATTGATATTTGCAGCGCGTATTCTGCCAGCGCAGCATTTGGCGCGCCTGCGTTTGGCAGATCTATTTTTAGATACGCCGGTCTACAATGCAGGGGCGACTGCATGTGATGCGCTATGGGCTGGCCTGCCAGTGTTAACCTGCCAGGGTAGTAGCTTTGTTTCACGCATGGGTGGTGGGCTGGTGAGTGCTGCTGGCGTGCCTGAGCTAGTGGTCGATACATTAAGTGAATATGAACGCCGCGCGGTTGAGTTGGCAAATAAACCGGCACTGCTTCTGCCCTTACGAGAAAAATTGATCACCCAGCGAGATACCTCACTACTTTTTGATAGTCAGCAGTTTTGCAATGAGCTGGAAAAAACATACCTGGATACCTGGGCGCAATGGCTTGAATCTCCGACTGGCAAAGATGGCCCTTTTCTTGATTCAGAAGAGCACAAGGCGATGCTCAAGGATGCGATGGTATTACATCAACAGGGGGAACTAGATGCGGCTGAAATGGGCTATCGGTCTATTTTGAAGGTGAACCCGCAAGCGGCGGATGCATTGCAGTTGTTGGGCGTCATTCAGGCACAGTGTGGCAGGGTTCAAGAGGCGATTGATCTCTATCATCAGGCACTAAAAATTGATCCTCAATTAGTGGGCGCTTATAATAATCTGGGTGTTGCCTTGTATGGAAGCGGCAGTTTTCAGCAGGCATCTGAAAATTTTCGCCGCGCAGTTGAGTTGCGACCAAATGCCGAATCCTGTTTTAATCTTGGTAATTGCTTTTATGAACTGAAAAAATATGATGAGGCTATTTTGACTTATCAGCAGGCACTTGCTATTAATCCGAATCATGAGGGCGCTTCGGTTAATCTCAATGCGAGTATTAAAGCACTTGGTTGATTCTCATAAGTGGCTACGTGAAGGCTTATTTTTTGTTGCCTGATTTAGACGCTGTGAACTTTCGCCATAGCCACCCTTGTGCGGCTACCTCACCGCTATGGATATAGTGAAATACATTACGGTTTTTTAACACCCACTCCATCTGGTTTCGAATGTCATGCTGGCCGCAGAGTAAAATCTGGTCGCCGTTCTTCAGTGGAGTGTCCCCATCTGGTAGTAGCATTTCATCATTATTACGCTTTAATAGTAAGGTAAATATTGGCAGATTTGCATCACGGTCTCTGGGGTGGGCATAAAGCTGCTTTAAGCGAGGCCGTAGCTTCTTGGACAATGCATCGGTTAGCGCGGGTGCATCTTCGTTATTGATATTGACGGTCCATATTTGTGGTGCTTCGTCATCGGCAATGGCGCTAACCTGTTTGAGAATATTTTCTGCCCATGCGTTGTTGTGGCTGATTGCCAGCCGTAAAAACTCAGCCAATAATGGTGTCGTGATCAATGCAAAAATTTTATGTGCGATCACGCTGCCGCGTTGCATCGTTAGATTTGTCTGTGCTGCTTGGAAGATAGAAGCATTGGCGCGATGATTTTTACGCGCTACCAAAAACAGGTGTGGGTTGAGCTCGCGCGCGGTCATGATGATCGAGAGGTTATTGCTATCGTCATCGGTACCGGCAACGATACCAACGGCGTTACAGATATCGGCCTCCAGTAGTGTTGGTGCCTCGGTGCCCCGGCCGACCACGGTCCCTTTGGGGGCTTCAGTCAATTCTGGTTTTTCTTCGATAATGGTGGTGGATACCCCTTCGGCCGCTAGTCGTTTGTGCACCGCTTTTCCAAAGCGCCCATAGCCGCAAAGAATCCAGGTGCCTCTTGGAGGATAGATCGGTTTGCAGAGCGGTTCGTGAGGGACGCCGGTCATCCACTCAAAGAGCACAAACATCGATGGTGAATGGAGTGCGAGTGCCAGGCGGCCCGCGAAAGTGGTAAAGGGGTTGATGATTTCATCGGTGCCGAAGGAGGCAATATTGAGTTCGGCATCCTGTGTCTCAGCGCGCGCAATCACCTTAATTGACGGGTTAAGCAGTTTGCTGGTGAGTGCGACTTTAAGGTTGATTGGGTCCCTGTCGGTGAGGGCGACACAGCCGACGCAGTTTTTCTGTTTGAGTCCGCCCAGGATTAAAACTTCAGGTAGCGAAACATCAGCACATAGCCCTGGCACTGGTATCGGGTAGTCCTCCAGTTCCAGTGCATTAAGCTTGTTTTGGTCCGCATCAATCACCACTGAGCGAATGCCCGCTTCGGTGAGGGCGCGAATCAACAAGCTACTGGTTTCGCCATAACCACAAATAAGATAGAAAGGGGAATTGATGCGTGAAATGGAGCGGCGAAAGGCATTTTGTCGACTCAGGGTACGAAAGGCGGGGTCTTGTACCACTGCCAGCAGTGAACCGATGGCGTAGAGCCAGGCGACAACCGAGCTGTAGATGGTGACCGTTGCCCACATCCGTTGTCCACTTGTAAACGGGTAGGGGATTTCGCCAAAGCCGATGGTGGAGCCCATAAAACTGACAAAGTAGAAGGCGTGAAAGAAGTCCATCTTCCATGGCTGGCCTTCATTATCCATGCCGGGGATGAGCACAAAACCGAGCATGGCGATTGCGTAGACGCAGATCAGTACGATTAGCGGTGAGCGAATCCGCCGTAGCAGGACAAAGGCGACATTATGCATGGGTTGTGCTGGGTGGTTGTTTAACTGCGTACTGTTAAAGTTTCGGCCACCAGTAGCACCACCGAGGTAACATTGGCGAGCAGTGCGCCACCAGAGAGCGATACAATAATTGCCATCACCGCTGGGGTCATGCCAGTACCGGTAATATGCTCTGCAAAGGCCCATACCACGGCGGCCATAATTAACTGAAGATCGGCCACTAGACTGGTGGAGAGTAGTAATGCACCCAGGTGGGTACGATCACCAAACTTTAATACTGTGGCGATCAGACTGACGACAATTGCCGCGAACAGCTCGTAAACACTGTGGTGATGGGCAACATCGATATCGCCAAGAAAGAACCCAAAGTTGAGTGTCAGTGCTAATAGAATAAAAAAGGCAAAAACGACCTTCTCAAGGTTCATGGTTAAACTCCGCTGTCTGAGGTTCAATAATAAGAGATAGCCGAATGATAGCGCGTTTAATGTGGTATCACTAATTCAACTTTTGGTTGTGATCTCGTCTTTTATCATTCCGATGATGATTATTTTTTATAATCGTAAGATCATTCGAATATTAAGACCTAATACATCCATCTTCCTATCACGCTGATTTTAGATCGGCTTTGAGGTAAAATGCCTCTTTTCCAAATATCTCCCCAGAAATCAGGATTTTTTATGACAGGCAAGGCAAAGATCATCTACACGCTGACGGACGAAGCGCCAGCGTTGGCCACTTACTCTTTTCTCCCGATTGTTGAAGCATTTTCCTCAGCGGCGGATGTTGTGATTGAGACGCGCGATATCTCGCTTGCCGGGCGTATTATCGCCAATTTTCCTGAATGGCTGAAAGAAGCGCAGCGTTTTGGTGATGCGCTTTCAGAACTGGCTGAGCTGGCGAAGTCACCGCAAGCCAATATTATTAAACTGCCCAATATCAGCGCGTCGATACCACAGCTAGTGGCGGCGATTGAAGAGCTACAGACACATGGTTATGCCGTGCCAGATTATCCAGCAAATCCTCAGAATGATAAAGAACAGGCAATCAAGACGAGCTATGCCAAGGTACTCGGCAGTGCGGTGAATCCAGTGTTGCGTGAAGGGAACTCAGATCGACGTGCACCTGCCTCGGTTAAAAATTATGCGAGGAAAAACCCACATTCAATGGGTGTGTGGGCGAGTGCTTCAAAGTCTCGCGTGGCACATATGTCGGAGGGAGATTTTTACGGTTCTGAAAAATCATTGACGATGGCGGTTGCATCTGAATTTAAGATTGAATTTGTTACTGCGGATGGCACTGCCGTTGAACTGAAACCAAGTTCACCGTTGCAGGCAGGCGAAGTGATCGACACTGCAGTGATGAGCCAAAAGGCGTTGCAGGCATTTCTGGCGCAAGCGATTGCCGATGCAAAATCACAGGGCATTCTCTTTTCGCTGCACCTGAAGGCGACCATGATGAAGGTCTCAGATCCGATCATCTTCGGCACTGCCGTTGCGGTCTTTTTTAAAGAGGCCCTTGATCAGCATGCGGATACGTTAGCCGAGCTGGGTGTCAACCTGAATAACGGCCTGGGTGATCTCTATAGCAAAATCACCACGCTACCGGCAGACAAACAGGCCGCGATTAAGGCAGACCTTAGTGCCGTGATGGAAGCGAGCGCCGACATTGCGATGGTCGATTCCGATAAAGGCATCACTAACCTGCATGTGCCAAGTGATGTGATCATCGATGCCTCGATGCCAGCAATGATTCGCGCTTCTGGCATGATGTGGAACAAGGCAGGCAAACAGCAAGACACACTCGCGGCGATCCCGGATCGCTGTTATGCCAGTGTCTATGAAGAGACGATTAGCTTCTGTAAAGAACATGGCGCATTTGATCCGGCCACCATGGGCAGTGTACCGAATGTTGGATTGATGGCGCAAAAAGCAGAAGAGTATGGCTCGCATGATAAGACATTTCAGATGAGTGCTGCGGGTCGCGTGCGTGTGGTTGATGGCAGTGGTGCGACGTTAATGGAACAAACCGTCGCGGCAGGTGATATCTTCCGCATGTGTCAGGTAAAAGATGCGCCGATTCAGGACTGGGTTAAGCTTGCGGTGAGCCGTGCCCGTGCATCAAACACCCCTGCGATTTTCTGGTTGGATGAAAAGCGTGCCCATGATGCCGAGCTGATCAAAAAGGTAAGCGCCTATCTTAAAGATCACGATTGCAAAGAATTAGCGCTTCACATTAAAGCGCCAACGGAAGCGATTCGTTATACATTGCAGCGCATTAAAGCAGGTAAAGATACCATTTCTGTTACTGGTAACGTATTGCGTGATTATCTTACCGACCTGTTCCCAATTCTAGAGCTGGGCACCTCGGCCAAGATGTTATCAGTGGTGCCGTTGATGAATGGCGGTGGCTTGTTTGAAACTGGTGCCGGTGGTTCTGCCCCTAAACTGGTGCAGCAGTTGTTAGCAGCCAATCACCTGCGTTGGGATTCGCTGGGTGAATTCCTTGCGCTGGCAGCTTCTTTAGAGCACCTGGCGGTTACCTTTAAAAACCCCAAGGCACAGGTTCTGGCTGATGCCTTGGATAGCGCCACTGGAGAGTTTCTCGATACCAACAAATCGCCTTCACGTAAGGTGGGTGAGCTGGATAACCGTGGTAGTCATTTTTATCTTGGGCTGTATTGGGCACAGGCACTTGCCGCACAGACAAATGACACAGCTCTTCAAGCACGTTTTAAATCGCTAGCAGAAGCGATGGCTGTGAATGAAGACAAAATTATTGCCGAATTGAATGATGTTCAGGGTAGCGCGGTGGATGTTGGTGGCTATTATCAACTGAATGCTGAAATGGCATCTAAAGTCATGAGGCCGAGTGCGACGTTGAATGCTGCCTTAACAGCGCTTTAAATGTTCGTATATATGTAGCGCAGTCTACCAAAATCTAGCTGTATTGCTGCTAACTGCATTGAGCAATGATGTGGTGGTCGCACGGTCTGAAGGTCTGTTTTGAAGCGATTTTTATTAACCCGTTTGCAGTGCTGGTTCCTGCTGTTCTGCACAGAGATCGCTGTAGAGATCTTGCCATTTAGGGTTTTTCTGCTCAACAAGCGCTTGTTTAATGTTGAAGGGTGAGTTTTTTAAGGATTTAGCTCTTTGACAGGCTGACTCTATTGTCTCATGTGGTTCATACCAAACAAGCGCGGTGATATCGAATCTTTTTGAGAAGCCTTCGACCATATGGTTTTTGTGTTTCCGCACCTGTTCAATAAGCGTCGGGGTGATGCCAGTGTATATTGCCCCATTGTCGAGATTGACTAATAGGTAAACGCAGGGCTTTTGTGCTGTGTCAGCTTTTAGCGTGCTGGCTGCAGTAATCTGGTGTTCATTTTCCATGAATTTCGTATCGTCATGTACGATATAATGTTTAGTAATTAGTAACTACTCAGCGAGTAGTCAAAATTAACAGTGGCTGCTCAGATCGCCCATGAAATCTGCCCGTTTCTTTATGCCCTCGGGTGCAAGGCGACACGTGTAAATGATCATTTTTTAACGCTGAACGGGTGGATTTCATGGGTTAGCTGAGTAGTCACAGTGATTTTTGTTAATAGAGTCGTGCAAAGACCTCTGTAGTTTAAAAAATTATTTGCGGCTTAACCTAGGATATTCTTTCTTATTTCTTTGTAACCATCTGATTATGCTGTTGATTTATTTTTCGTAATTAGTGTTGATATTGCGTTAAAGCTGTCAAATGCAGCACAAAGGATAGGTATTATCAATTCAATATCAGGAATGTTTGTGTCGCTGCCGCTTACTATAGTGTGTGGAGAAAAATTTGCAGTATGCTTTTTAATGTAGTAAAAAAAGCCCTGCTGTTAGAAACCTCGCTTAGTTTTTTCACTGGGTGCTTGATGTGTCAGCGAGGTTAATGAAATGTCTTTATGAATAATTTTCCACTATGTATGGCGATATTGGTTCTCAGGTGAATTAATATCTTGACTGAGCACGGCTGACTTTTTAGTGTGAAAATTGGTTCCTAATTTTGAATTGAAAAATTATGTGTTCTAAATGTGTGACGTATATCTCATCGCCATTTTTTGAATACTGTACTTTTACACGCTTTGGGTATGCATAAGAAATGGGTTGGCTTTGAATAATATATCTCGAATGATAAATATATCGGCGACTATGTTCATTTGTGTTCTGCTGGTGGCCTGTAATTCAGCTGGAAATAATGCTAATCAAAATGATTATGGCGTTGTAGCAGTTCACCAGGGAAGCGTGGGTGATGTGGTTATCGTTGGTGCGACTATCACCATTAAGGATAAGTATGGAGTCGTGCTTGCTTCTGATGTGACCAATACATTCTCAAATTACAATATATTGGTTTATGCAATGAGAGGCTCGTACCCGCTTACCATTGAAGCAGTTGGCGGTATCGACCTGGTTACCAATCGTGAGCCTGCCTTTTTGTTGCGTTCAATCATTCCTGATCCGGACAGTCAAATTGTTAATATAAATTCATTCACTACATTTATTGTGAATACCGCAGAAGCGATGGGCGGCTTTACGCCAGAAAATATTATTGAGGCAACTGATGTGGTCATGAGTGAGCTGAATTTTGGCTTTGATCGAAAGCTAATGAATGATCCGCTCTTTACGATGGTGACGGAAAACCGGGTTGCTTTCATGGTTAAATCTAGCGAGCAACTAGGTGAGTTAATTAGAAGAACACAGGCTTCAATCATTGAGAATGGTGGTGTTATCAATGAAGACGAGGTAGTGTCAGTTCTTTCGGCTGATCTTGTTGATGGAGTGCTGGATGGAAAAGGAGGGCAAGAGGCTCGCGGCGAGGTGGCACTTCTCGCAAAAGTGATCGCGGGACAGATTATATTAGAAGCGTTACCTAATGAGCTGCAGGTGAATAATGTTGATGTTACTGCTGCAATGGATGCATCTATACAGACGATAACGCCTGAGGCATCACCCATGCCGAATACAGGGCAGGTGATCAGTACCGCTGAAATGATCATTCAGCTAGAAACAGCGATTAAAATTGGGCAGCATATTATGCCATCTGCCGCACTTTCGGAGTTGCTGAGCTTAACGACTAATCTTGTAGGTGTCGCGCCAGCAGCAGCTGCTAGTTTGTTGCCGAATGGTGCTGAGGTTTTGCTGAATGGTGGCCTGGATGCCATTACAATGCTTTCTGCTGAAGAAATTACTGAACTCAATTTTCCGATTACGCAAGAGGTTAATTATCCGCCTGTTATTAGCGGAACTGCACCCGGTTTAATAGATGAAGGTGCCGCGTATTTTTTTGAGCCAGAATCAAGTGACGTGAATGACGATCAGCTTAGTTATGGCGTGGCTAACAAGCCCTCGTGGGCGGAATTTAATATCGCTACTGGCGCTCTTTTTGGTACGCCAGGTTTTAGCGATGCCGGTCAGTTTAGTGAAATTAGTATCAGTGTGAGCGATGGCAAAGAAGTGGTAGCACTTGAGCCATTTTCGATTACGGTTGAAAATGTAAACCGTCCACCTTTAATAAGTGGGGCCGCTTTAAGCGGGATTATTGCTGAAACGGCTTATGAATTCACGCCGGTGACGATTGATCCAGATGGCGATATGCTGGTTTTTTCTGTTGTTAATCTGCCTGATTGGAGCGATTTTAATATCACGACAGGGCAGCTATCGGGGGTGCCTAGTAATAGTGATGCAGGATTGTACCAGGGAATTGTCATTCAAGTGTCTGATGGTGCTGGAATTGTCTCTTTGCCAGCTTTTTCAATTACTGTCGTGTTAAATAATAGCGCACCGGTGATTAGTGGTCAGCCTAGCGGTGTCGTTGCTGAGGCTTCAGCTTATAATTTTATACCGAGCGCAAGTGATGCTGATGGCAATACATTAACTTTTTCGATTATTAACCGCCCTGGTTGGGCTCAATTTAATTCAAATTCAGGGCAGCTTTCAGGTGTGCCAGGTTATTCAGATAGCGGCGCTTATCATAATATCCAGATTAGTGTGAGCGATGGTTTTGATGATACCTGGTTATCCACATTTGGTATTATGGTCACTGACGTCAACCGAATACCGGTGATTAGTGGTCAGCCTAGCGGTGTCGTTGCTGAGGCTTCAGCTTATAATTTTATACCGAGTGCAAGTGATGCTGATGGCAATACATTAACTTTTTCGATTATTAACCGTCCTGGTTGGGCTCAATTTAATTCAAATTCAGGGCAACTTTCAGGTGTGCCAGGTTATTCCGATAGCGGCGCTTATCATAATATCCAGATTAGTGTGAGCGATGGTTTTGTTGATACCTGGTTATCCACATTTGATATTATGGTCACTAACGTCAACCGAATACCGGCGATTAGTGGCATACCGGTAACAACGGTAGAAGAGGGGGCTTTGTATCGCTTTACCCCGCTTGCGGCAGATGCAGATGGTGATCCACTTACATTTAGCATTATAAATAGGCCAATCTGGGCTAATTTTAATAGTGTGACGGGGGAGTTGAGTGGCAGTCCTGAAGGTGTTGATGTTGGAAGCTATCCAAATATTGTGGTATCCGTCTCTGATGGTGAGCAGCTAGTTTCACTTGATAGTTTTAACTTGGTTGTTAGTGCCAACAATACCCCTGTAACAGGCAGTGCAACACTGAGCTGGATGGCGCCTGCGACCAGGGTGGATAGCTCTGAGTTCTTATTGAGTGAGATAGGCGGATATCGTATCTATCATGGTACCAGCTCCAATAATTTGACTCTTCTCATTGATTTGATGGATCCGACCGCGACTCAATATCTGGTGGAGGGACTGGCTGAGGGGACGCATTATTTCTCGGTGTCTGTTTATGATGTTGTAGATAGTGAAAGTGATAGGTCCGAAGTAAGGGCTAAAACGATATAAAATCTGTAACTACTCAGCGAGTAGTCAAAATTAACAGTGGCTGCTCAGATCGCCCATGAAATCTGCCAGTTTCTTTATGCCCTCGGGTGCAAGG
>QIJH01000176.1 GCA_003232725.1 Chromatiaceae bacterium
AGCGGGACTATTACCAAAATTGACAACGCTGATGGTGCGGATTTGGAATTTAAGCTGCCCGTTCATGAATTAATAGAGGTGCCCTGAATACCATCGAAATCATTCAACAGAGAGAACCTCTTTGACTTTAAGCTCTTTGGTTATGGCAATAAAGAGTCGTATTCAGGCATATTGAGTTTCAAAATTGATGTGGCAATGGTAGCGGCAGTGAAGTAGGAGGGGCGCTCAATTTTAGTGCCAAAACAGGAAAATAATGGCAAAATTCGCCTCATGAAAATCTCAATGCAATTCCTCTCCCTGCCCAATGCTGCCGCTGTTGATGCGGATGTGCTGCTTCTGCCTGTGCCACACGAGCAGACGGTTACTTACAAACCAGGCACTGCTAATGGCCCCGAGGCAATTTTAGTAGCGAGTGAGCAGCTGGAGTTTTTTGAAGAGGATATGGCCTGGTGTCCGCTACTGCATATGAAGCTGGCGGTATTGCCTGCGGTTGAATCGATTGAGGGAGAGCCGGAGGAGGCGTTTCATCGTCGTCTGTTTGAGGCGGTCGAACAACTACCCAGTGATGCGCTTTTGATTGCATTGGGTGGTGAACATTCGATCACCCCCGAGATGCTGTTTGCCCGCTTGCCTGAAGGTGGCACGGTGGTACAACTCGATGCGCATGCGGACCTTCGTTCTGGTTATTACGGATCGGTTTATAACCATGCCTGTCCGATGTATCGCATTAGGGAGCGTGGCTACCAGCTGATTCAGATCGGCATCCGTTCACTGCATGCGAATGAGGCGGCGCAGATTGAATCTGATGATGGTATCACGGTGTGGTTTGATCGCGCACTACAGCGTCCCGGCGTATGGCTGAAGTTGCTTGATCAACTGGCTTCCCTGAGTGGCCCGGTGTGGTTGAGTATTGATATGGATGGTTTTGACCCCGCGTTGATTGCAGGCGTTGGTACGCCGCAGCCGGGTGGTTTGTCATGGCATCAGGGCCTTGATGTGTTGCTGGCGTTAACGGAAAACCGTGCGGTTGATCTGCGCAATATCGATATCGTTGAACTGGCACCCGAACCAAGCCAGGTCTCAGAGATGATGGCGGCTAAGCTGGTGCAGAAGTGCATCTCTTATTGGGGAAAGTCTCAAGGTTTTGATCAGCGCCCAGCGCAAGGCTCACAGGTTGGGGCTGACGATGAGTGATAAAAAATGGTCAGTTAGTGATGCTGCCAAGCTCTATCAGGTGGAGGGCTGGGGCGACGGTTTTTTTAACATTAACGACAGCGGTAATGTTGAGGCGATTTCGAACGGGAGCAGTGTCGACCTAAAGGAACTGTGTGATGAACTGGCCACACAGGATCTTCATCCGCCGTTATTGCTACGATTTTCTGACCTGCTTAATAAGCGCATGAAGCAGATTCATCAGCGTTTCACGGTTGCGCGTGAAGAGTCTGCATACCAAGGAAAATATTACGGTGTCTATCCGATTAAGGTAAATCAACAGCGGCAAGTAGTGGAAGAGATTGTTGAATATGGCGCGGCCTTTAACTGGGGCTTAGAAGCGGGTTCAAAACCTGAACTGCATGCAACGCTGGCGATGCTGGAAGATGTCGAAGGGTTGATTATCTGTAACGGTTATAAAGACCAGGACTTTATCGAGCTGGCGTTGATGGGGTTGAAGATGGGTAAGCGCGTCTTCATCGTGATTGAAAAACCGAATGAGCTTGAGTTGGTATTAAACACGGCGCAACGTCTGAAAGTAAAGCCTTTGATTGGCCTGCGTTGTCGTCTTGCTGCAACCAGCCGGGGAAAGTGGCATAGCTCGGGTGGTGATATGTCGAAGTTTGGACTGTCGCCATCGGAGTTGCTGGATGCGATTAATAAACTCAAAGAGGCCAATCGATTAGATTGTTTAAATCTACTTCATTTTCATATTGGCAGTCAGGTACCGGAGATCAGCAGTATCAAAGATGCGATGCAGGAAGCGGCGCGTTACTTTGTTGAGGCGCGACGACTCGGTGCACCGATTGAATTTATCGATGTCGGAGGGGGCCTTGGGGTGAACTATGATGGCAACATCACCTCGGTCAATTATAGCTTGCAAGAGTACGCCAATGAGATTGTCTGGACGATGCAGCAGGTCTGTAATGAAGAAAACCTGACTCATCCGCATATCATTTCAGAGTCTGGTCGCGCCTTGGTGGCTCACCACTCAGTCTTGATTGTTGACGTGTTAGGCATCACAAAACGTACCGGTGATCAACTGCCGCAAGCGCCTGCTGAGCATAGCCCGTTACAACTTCGCCAGTTGTGGGAGACGCTTAATGAGCGGGATGAAATGTCGCCGCGTGAAGCGTTACATATCGCGATTTCATTGCGTGAAGATATGAATAAACTGTTTAGCCTGGGCCATGCGACGCTAGCAGATCGCGCGCGCATGGATGATATCTACTGGCATCTGGTGAATATCATTATGCAGCGTCTCAATGACAGTGAGATTGAACAGTTGATGCCTGGGTTAAAGACGCAAGCGGCAGATCGTTACTTCTGTAATTTTTCAGTCTTTCAATCGCTGCCAGATGCGTGGGCGATTAAACAGGTCTTTCCCGTGATGCCCATTCACCGCCTGGATGAAGCGCCCACACAGGATGGCATACTGGTTGATGTGACCTGTGATTCTGATGGTACCTTGCTGAATTTTCCATTAGAGAGTGGTCATTCAAAGACATTGCCACTACATGCTGAAAAACAGGATGAGCGTTATCTGCTCGGAATGTTTTTAACCGGTGCTTACCAGGAAATTCTGGGTGGCCTGCATAACCTCTTCGGTGATACCCATGCGGTTCATATTCGGATGGATGGTGACAAGTACGAACTGGAGCAGGTGGTCAAAGGTGAGTCAGTAGCGGATGTGCTCGATTACGTGCAGTTTCATGAAACCGTATTGATTGACCGTATGCGACGCCAGGTGCAGGAGGCGCGTCGTGAAGGACGTCTGACGGCACGTGAAGCCAATGCTTTTTTGCGTTTTTATCAGAAGGGGTTAAAGGGATACACCTATCTTGAAGAGGATACGCCGACGATTCCGTTTAACCCTGACTAAAATGGTTGATAGACGTCTCTATGAGAGACGGCTTTCGTAGTCATGATAATCAAAACGGCGTACCACTTCCAAGCGTCCATCTTCATGTTGAATTGCAATCGCCGGGTGGTTAACACCATTAAACATGGTGGTCTTGACCATGGTGTAGTGAATCATATCTTCAAAGATCAGCTCGTCACCAATTTTTAGCGGCTGATCAAACGAATAATCACCCATCACATCGCCCGCCAGGCAGGTGATGCCACCCAGCTGGTAGGTGAACGCCTTTTCACCAGGCAGTGCCGCACCACGCACGGCTGCACGATAAGGCATCTCCAGCAGATCTGGCATATGGGCGGTGGCAGAGGTGTTTAGCAGTGCGATGCTGGTTCCGTCACGCGCTATCACATCGAGTACCGTAGCGCTCAAGATACCGGCATCCCACGCAATGGCGGAACCCGGTTCCAGTACTACCTCTAATGATGGATGGCGTTGGCGAAATGCCTTTAATACACGAATCAAACGCTCAACATCATAACCTTGCCTTGTTATCAGGTGACCACCACCAAGATTGAGGTAGCAGATGGTCGAAGTGTTTTTCAACCGCTTCAATCAGGCGTTCAGTCGCATCAGCATCACATTCGCACAGTGCATGCACATGCAGCCCCTCGATGCCAGCAGGTAATCCATCTGCAAGTTCAGCAGCAGGAATACCGAGACGTGACTGTTCGTTACAAGGGTTATAGAGATCGTTCTCCACTTCATTCACACCAGGATTAACCCGTAGCCCGCATGAAACACCTGCTGTTTGATCTTTAAAACGTTGCCACTGGCTTAGTGAGTTAAACGAGATGCGGTTGGATAGCTTCACCAATTCAGGCCATTCGGCATCGCTATAAGCGGGTGCATAGAGGTGAATGTGCCCTCCAAAATGGTGCTGTGCGAGGCGTGCTTCATTGTATGAACTGGCAGCGCATCCAGAGAGATAGTCACGTACCATGGGAAAGGCAGACCACATCGCAAAGCCCTTTAGGGCAAGGATAATAGTACAGCCTGATGTCTGTTGCACGTGCTTGACCAGCTGAAGGTTTTCTCTGAGCTTTACCTCCTCTAATAGAAAGCAGGGCGAGGGTCGTGAGGTTAAATTATTCATTGGTTAAGCGCAGCACTCGCTATTCAGTTCAGTTGGTAGCCTATCGATATCGATATCACATGCTACATCGTTCCATGGCAGGCCGTATCTGTTAAGGTCTGCCATGAAAGGATCTGGATCAAACTGTTCCATGTTCCACACACCAGCTCCAGACCATTTACCTTCGAGCATCATCTTGGCACCGATCATCGCTGCTACGCCGGTGGTGTATGAGACACCCTGCGCATTGGTCTCTTTGAAACATGCCTGGTGATCGCAGATGTTATAGAGATAGCGTGATACCGGTTTGTCGTCTTTGTTACCTGTGATGATGCAGCCGATGTTGGTCTTGCCCTTAGTGCGTGGACCAAGCGTTGCCGGATCAGGTAAAAGCGCCGTAAGGAACTGCAGTGGTACGATTTGTTGTCCCTGGAATTCGATTGGCTTGATACTGTCGAGACCGATGTTCTGGAATACCTCAAGATGTTTCAGATAGCTCTCACCAAAAGTCATCCAAAATCGCATCCGCTTCACGCCAGGGATGTGTTTGGCGAGCGATTCCATCTCTTCATGGTAGAGCAGGAACATCTTGCGTGGGCCGATTGCCGGGAAATCAAACACACGTGAAATTTCCATCGGCTGGGTCTCAATCCACTGGCCATGCTCAAAATAGCGTCCGTTGGCAGTCACTTCGCGAATGTTGATTTCAGGGTTAAAATTGGTGGCAAAGGGGTAGCCGTGGTCACCCGCATTACAATCCAGGATGTCAATGGTGTCGATCTGATCAAAATGGTGCTTTAGTGCGTAGGCGGTAAAGACGTTGGTCACACCGGGGTCAAAGCCAGAACCGAGCAGCGCAGTGATGCCCGCCGCTTTGAAACGTGCTTGATAGGCCCACTGCCAGCTGTATTCGAACTTAGCCTCATCCAGTGGTTCATAATTGGCGGTATCAAGGTAGTCGATACCGCCCTCCAGGCAGGCGTCCATAATAGTCAGGTCCTGATAGGGTAGCGCCACATTGATGATCATCTTTGGCTCGACCTTGCGGATCAGTGCCACCAGCTCTGCTACATTATCGGCATTGACCTGGGCGGTTTTGACGCGATCGCTGGTAATTTCACTGGCGATCTGCTCGCATTTTGAAACCGTGCGGCTCGCCAGCCAGATGTCACTAAAGACATCAGGCAGTTGCGCACATTTGTGGGTAACAACCCGGCCGACGCCGCCCGCACCGATGATTAACACGCTATTCATAACAACACCCTGAATAAATCTGGCAATAGTTTCTGGAAAATGGTGCCGCGATTTTAGTCTGTTGACTGCGGGTATGTCATCTTTAAGTTTTCTGTATAAGAGTCATGGCACCGAGTGATGTCATGCCGTATGATATTGACTTTCCAGGCGGCAATAGGGAATGCTCTCCTTTTTAAGGCTTCGGGACGAGTATCATATTGATTCTGTTTGTAATTATGTTAGTCTTCCCCTTCGATCTGTAGTGAATATATGGCCAATAATGTGGTGCAAAAAATCGATGCCTCCGAGCGCTCAGTGGTTGCTAGCCCTGCTGTCCAGACTGATCTCTGCAACGGCCAGAAAAAACCGGCCCCTTTTTTACACGATCCCTCTCTGCTTCATGATGCATCTCCCGCTTATTACCTGAAAACCGATGCGCTGGCGTCGTTGATGGTTCATGTGCAAAATACGCTCTCTGATCACGGGCCGATGCAGGTGATTATCGCGGAACATGGCCGAGGCAAGAGTTCATTTATTCGCCAGCTGATTAGCGAGGCTGCTGGTCGTTGGCAGCTCTGTTATATCCATGCGGACTACCAGTTGGGCGTTGATCATATTATCGATGCGCTTGGGCAGGTGTTCCTGGCTCAGGAGGGGGGCGATTTTGAGTCGCTGGTGAGTGGTTTGATTCGGTATGATGTTAATCAGCCATCTCCGCTGGTGATTGTTGATGATGCGCAAAATATCTCATCGTATGGGCTGGAGACGCTGGCGACGATTAAGCGAACAGTGACTGAGCAGGGCGGCAATATCGATATTATTCTTTGTGCCAGCCCGACACTGCGTAAAAACATTGCTTCGTATGGTATGTCTGCTTTTAAAGGGGAATGGTTTGAAGTGCACCTGCTGCCTCGCTTTACCGAGGAGGATACGCTCACCTATCTTAATGAACGCTTTGAAAATTCGGCGGAGACTGAGTTTACCCCATCTCAACTGCAGATCATTAACCGGCGCGGTTGTGGTGTGCCTGCCTGTATTAATTATCATGCAGAGTTGGTGCTTGGACGACATATATCCGATGAACGCTTGCGGTTGGCGCATCAACAAATTTTGATACGGCAGAAGAAGATGCCATATTTTATGGGTGGCGGTGTCATGGTCTTGTTGTTGCTTGTGACCTCTGTTTTTATGCTCTCTAGTTCAGAACAAGCGTTGTTAGTTGATAACACTTCCACTGCGGCTTCGCCTCTCTCCATTGGTTTGCCTGCTGTTAAGCAAATGGTGGCTGAACAACAGTTGATTGTGAAATCTGAGGTGATAGTACCTGTCGTTATGAAGCCTGAAGAAAAGTCAAAGCCAGCTCCAGCTCCAGCTCCTAAGCCACGACCTGAACCTGCTGTAGCAAAGGATTCACCGCAACCGCTGCCAGCCATGGTGGACAAACCAAAGCTACCATTAACGACAGCAGCGAAGCCTGCACCTGTTGTTAAAAAAACTGAGCCAGCTATGACTATCGCAGCAACACCAGTGAAAGCGGTTAAGACGTTGAGTGACGAGGCGATTCCTGGTGTCGCCTGGTTAAAGGCGCAGCCTGAAAATTATCACTCCATTCAGCTGGCGGGCTCTCCGAACGAAAAAAATATTATCCGTTACATTACCCGTAGTTCACTGGATGGTGAACTGGCCTATGTGCTGCTTAAACGCAAAAATCGCAGTAGCTGGTATGTTGTTTTACATGGCAGTTTTGAATCAAGGGCTGAGGCACTGCGTATTGTTGAGTTCTTTCCACCTGAACTGAAAAAAAACAAACCATGGATTCGGCAGTTTTCTAAATTGAGCGATGCGCTGGACGAAAGTTAGGCTATCAGGCTGATAGCCTCTTATTCAAAAAATAGATGTTAAATTAGATGCGTTCAAAAAAAGTTTTTTTCAATAACAGTGCTGGTGAACGCATTGCAGCGCTGCTGGATATGCCGCTTGAGAATCGTCCGGGCAGCTATGCGATTATTGCCCACTGTTTTACCTGCACTAAAAATATCAAGGCGATTCACTACATCAGTCGCGCCCTGACACAGCGTCATATAGCGGTGTTACGTTTTGACTTCACCGGTTTGGGCGAGAGTGAAGGCGATTTTTCCGAGAGTAACTTTAGCTCTAATGTTGAAGATCTGCTCTGTGCTGCACGCTACCTGGACGATGAGCACCAGGCGGCGGGAATCTTGATTGGTCATTCACTGGGTGGCACGGCTGCATTGGCGGCTGCGAGCCAAATCCTTTCTGTAAAGGGGGTGGTGACGATCGGCGCACCGTATGAGCCACACCATGTGTTGCACCACTTTAAAAAGGAGCAGGCTGAAATTGAGGCGAACGGTGAGGCAGAAGTGGTTGTCGCTGGCCAGCGCTACCGCATGAAGCAGCAGTTTCTCGATGATGTGCAAGGGGTAAAGATGGACAAGCCAATTAAGCAGCTGGGTTGTGCGTTGTTGGTTTTACATGCCTCAAATGATGAGACAGTCACGATGAATAACGCGGGTAAGATCTTTGAAGCGGCACTGCATCCCAAAAGCTTTGTCTCACTCGATGATGCAGGGCATCTACTGGCGAATAAGAGAGATGCTTGTTATGCCGGTGGTTTGATTGCATCCTGGGCTGAAAAATATCTTGCGATTGAGCCGTTATCGCACTTAACATCGCTCAGTGACGATGCGGTGGTCAGTGCGAGCATTGGTCGTGAACATTATTACACCGAGATCGACGCTCATGGGCATGGGCTAATGGCGGATGAGCCTGAATCGATGGGTGGCGGTGCGCTGGGCCCAACCCCATACGAGTTATTAACGGCTGCGCTGGCTGCCTGTACCGCGATGACGTTGCGGATGTATGCCGATCACAAAAAATGGCCGCTTGCAGAGGTGAATGTACAGATCAGGCACCGTAAAATTCACGCTAAGGACTGTGCCGAGTGTGAAGATAAAACGGGTAAGATCGATTTGATTGAACGTGAAATTGAACTGGTAGGTGAATTATCGGGTGAACAGCGCCAGCGATTGTTAGAAATTGCAGATAAATGCCCGCTACACAAAACACTGCATGCCGAGGTCAAGGTGACTTCACGGTTGATTTAGCAATTATGAATAAGTTAATAATCTTGACGGTTTTGCTTGCTGGTATTGGTATTGGTTGGTTGTTGCGTGGTGCTGCTGCGCCGGCGCCGGTTGTCATTTCGCCAGCGCCATCGTTACATGAGCATTCTGATGAAGCTGTGAGTGCGATAGATGGCGCGTTGGATAGCCCCGTTATCATCTCCGCTACTCATTTAAGTGTGAAGTCGCTTGATGAAATCAAACGCTCGCAAAAACAGCCGTTGGAGCCACTCACTGCACTGTTAAGTGCAGGGCGAGATGCAGAAGCGATTGAATGGTACGTATCATTTGAGCGCGAAAATGGCGATGTCGACAGCGCACGCAAATGGATCAATCAAGAGGTGACTCGACGTGAGCAGCGTCATGATCTACATGACGCTGCTCGATTACTGTCACTGTTCATTGAGCAATTACCGCATGGCTTTGATGAACGTATCGCGCTGACATCAATCTATCAGCGACAGGAGCAATTTTATCCGGCGTTAAGCGTGCTGTTTGAGACCATACCAGTCGCCTCAACGACGGTTGAACTAACACAGCTTGATCAGTTAATTTTGAAAACCGTTAAAGCGGCCGATAGAGATATTCGCCCTGATGATATTGGTGCGAAAATTGAGCTGTATCAGTTTTTGCTGCAACATCGTGCTTCAGATACGCAATACTATATTGAGTTAGCAAAATGGCTGGTGAAAGGTACGCATCTCGATGCCGCTATTGAACAGCTTTATATCGTGCAGTATGACCCCTTTGTGGGTGATGTTGCACAGAAAATGCTGGCTGAGATTGAACGTCTTCGCTTAAAATTACTTGAAACACCGCTGGCATTAGTGCGTAGAGGCAGCCACTTTATGGTGGACGCCTCATTGAATCACAATGAGATACGTCTGTTGATTGATACGGGTGCGTCACTAACGGTATTGGATAGTGCTGCGGCGCAGCTATTAGGGTTAGATGAATTTGATGCGTTACAGCGAATGCAGATGAATACGGCGAATGGCGTGACGGAAGCATTACTGTATCGAATCGACTCGATGGCGCTGGGGGTCTTTGCTGTTTCATCGATTGATATTGCCGTGGTAGAGCATCTGGAGATCAGTGGCGCCTCTGGTCTATTGGGGATGAATTTTCTGCAGCATTTTGAGTTCCGGATTGATCAATCTGATGCGCAGCTCTTTTTGAAATATCGTGATTAATTATGTTTAGTAATGAAGGTTGATAGATGATGGCGGAGCCTGCGCGCAGTGAGTTTCATGTTGAAATTAAGTCAAGTGAAACCAACGCTGTTGATGTGCTGGCTGAGGTCTCGGGTCTCTCTAAGCAGCGGGTAAAAATGGCGATGCAGCGTGGCGCGGTGTGGCTGACCAGTCGCGGCTCCTGTCGTCGTATTCGTCGTGCAAAAAAGATGCTACGTGGCGGTGATGAGTTAGATTTTTATTATGATGAAAAGGTATTGTTGAGCGATCCTGTTACGCCTACATTGATCGTTGATGAAGGTAACCTTGTGGTCTACTATCGCAGGGCAGTAAGTGGGGAGATCACTGTACAGTGAGTCGCTGGGCAGAGCAGCATCTTACCCCACAGCGCCCCAGCTTTATTATTCATCGTCTGGATCGGGCGGCGACCGGTTTTATCTTAGTGGGGCATAGCAAAAAAGCGGCTGCGGCACTCTCTCATCTTTTTCAATTACGCGAGATTGAAAAACGTTATCGGGTGGTTGTGCATGGTGAGTTCAGCCCGATCACCATTACTATTGAGATTGATGGTAAAGCCTCCACCTCACATGTGACACGGATTGAATTTGATGCTCAACAACAACGCTCGTTATTGTCAGTGCATATTGAGACGGGGCGTAAACATCAAATCAGGCGTCATCTATCTAAAAGTGGTTATGCAGTCGTGGGGGATCGCCTTTACGGAACTGGAACTGATAAAGAAGACCTGCAATTGACTGCCTGTTATCTCGCTTTTAAATGTCCGCTAAGTGGCAAGCCCCGCCGTTACGCATTGGCTGATGAATTACTGCCCACACTATAGTTTATGGCTCTTTGATAGCAGCCAGTAAACAATACCGAGCGACAGGGTGACGAGTGCAAAGGCGGTGATCATCATGGGTTCAAATTCTTTTGGGTCCATCACCAGAAACTTTCTGGCGAGGGCAATAATGGCGATCAGCACCACAATCTTAACTTGTACCAGCAACCCCTTACCTTCCAAAATGGCATCGATTGAATTGCGAAATTCGAGTGCGATCAACAGTGTCAGCAGAATGCCAAAGGTGATCTGAAACATCTTGTAATCTACGCCGCCAGTGACTTGAGCCACGAGCATCTCATAGATGTTCTCTAGCAGGCTGAGAAGTGCGACGACAATAATCAGCGCCAGTACCAGGCTTACAATCAGAGTGACAACATATTCGAAGCGCTCAAATATGGTCAGCTCTGGCCACAACTCTTTGAGCCGTTGCAATCCTTTGCTGTTTGAGTGCACCAGTTTATTTTTATCCATCATGCTGCCTTACGTTATCGATCATTTTCTCCTTTAATATAACGGCCTCTTGTGGCAATTGATGATCTGATACTACTCCCTTGTGAATAGAGGGGACATGTACATCTTAACCTTGTTTGCTAACTCCGTTATGATGCCTTTCTTTGATAGATGTGACTTTAGGAAGATGAAATGAGCGAAGTAGAAATTGAGCTATCGGTGAATGTCTTTGATGAGCCGTTGATTGCCTGCGGGACTGACCCTGTGACTGGTTTTTTTCGTGACGGTTGTTGCAATACTAACGAGCAGGATTTTGGTTCTCATACCGTCTGTGTACAGATGTCGACGGAATTTCTTGAGTACTCCCGTTTTAAGGGGAATGACCTTTCAACACCGATGCCAGAACATGGCTTTAAAGGGTTAAAGCAGGGTGATAGCTGGTGCTTATGCGCACCGCGCTGGTTAGAGGCACATGAAGAGGGGATGGCACCCAAAGTATTTTTGAGACGGACACATAAAAGAGCACTGGATGTAGTGCCGATGGCAATATTGAGGAAGTATGCTGCAGACTTGAACTGATAAGAGATCGCTTAATCATTGATGGCCAGTGGCATTGTAAGGTTTTGATAATCGATACGACTACTACCTGGCCGGCACAAAATGTGTCGCAGTGAAATGGCTGAAAGGGGAGAGGGTATGTTTCATCGTTGCAACATGGGTTTTTGGGCTGGTTTTTTGTTGTTGGGTGTGGTGTTGGCGGGGCCTTTCTATGCGGTGGCGACTACGATTAAAATTGCCGGATCAACCACTCTCTTACCGATTTTATCTGAAGCGGCAAAACAGTACCGTATTACCCATCCTGATTTGCGTTTAACTGTTTCAGGTGGCGGTTCTGGCATGGCCGTTGCCAATATTGAACGTGGTACGATTGATATTGGGATGGCGTCTCGTCCACTCAGTGCGGGTGAAGCTGAGCGCCTCGGTAGTTCTACTGATGTGATCCCGGTGGCACGCGATGCGGTAGCGATTGCCGTCTCAAAGGCTGTCTATGAGAGTGGGGTAACACAGCTGTCGTTGGCACAAATCGCAGCGATCTATCGTGGTGAAATCCGCAACTGGCGTGAACTGGGTGGGCTGGATGCAACGATTCTGGTGATTGATAAAGAGGCCTCTCGTGGCACGCGCCATGTCTTTGCTTCTGTGGTGCTGGGCAACTCACGCGCACGTGCACCGGGCGCGACGATCATCACCGGCTCTAATAATGAAGAGCAATCTGTGATTTCACGCAGTGATCAAGCAATCGGAATGCTCTCTAATGCATGGTTAAATGATCGTGTACGTGCGATAGCGGTAGGTGAAGGCGATGCGGCTCTCTTACCCACGCTTGAAAATGTTGCGCTGGGACGCTATGTGATCAAACGTGATCTTAATATACTGGTGCCAAAGGGCAGTGGTGTTGAGGTAAAAGAATTTGTTGATTTTCTACGTTCAGATCAGGGGCAGGCGATTGTGGAGATGGTAGGCTTTCATTCGGTGAGATAGCGCTGTGATATTGCGCTGGTGGTTATCGACGTCTGCGCTGTTATCTTCGTTGACGATTGTGCTGGTATTCGGTTTTTTGCTGCAAAGTAGTTGGCCATTGATTCAGCAGCAGGGCATCACCTTTATCATTGGTGATGAGTGGTACCCCTTTGAGTCACTGTACGGCATGTTACCGGCGCTGGTGGGTACTGTGTGGGCGGTGGCATTAGCGTTGTTGATTGCGCTGCCCTGTGGCGTTGCGGCGGCAATTTTATGTGCTGAGTTGTTGCCTGCTCAATTACGTGGCGCAATGCGTTTTAGTATGGAGCTGATGGCCGGGGTGCCTTCTGTTGTTTATGGTCTGCTCGGTATGTGGGTGTTGCTACCGCTATTAGAATCCCAGCTAGACCTGTTGACTGGACGCACGCTATTAGCTGCTGGTCTGTTACTCGCGTTAATGATTCTTCCCACTATTATGGTGCTCTCTGAAGATGCGATACGTGCGGTGAGTCAATCACAGCGCGAAGCGGCAAAGAACCTGGGAATTGGCTGGGATGCCATGTTATGGCGTGTGCTGCTGCCGCAGGCGTGGCCCGGAATTCGCGTTGCAACCCTGCTTGCCACTGGACGCGCCATGGGTGAAACCGTTGCGGTGATGTTGGTGGTGGGCTCTATCGACCGCATTCCTGACCCTTTCTATAATTTTCTGCAACCGGCGCAAACGCTGACATCGCGCATCGGACGTGAGATGGCGGAAGCGAGTATCGGATCACTGCATTGGGCAGCATTGCTCTTTTGTGGCCTGCTATTGGCGATAATCGCAATAGGATTATCGCTGCTGATTCAGCGTAAGGTAGTGGCTGCATGAGCGTACTTCAACAGCAATATCGAAATATGCTTAATCGATACACGCACGGTAAAGCGCTGGTGCTGTTACTGGCACTGCCTGCACTGTTAATTCCAACCATGGTGCTCTGTTACATCTTTTGGCAGGCAGCACCGGTACTCGACTGGAATTTTTTGTTTGGTACGGCGGATGGCATTGGTTTTGGGGTGACTGAGGGCATCTTTTCTCAGTTAGTGGGTTCATTATTGCTGGCAACGATGGCATGCCTTATCGCGACCCCTTTTGCGCTGGGTACGGCACTTTATTATCGCACCTTTGCAACGCCCTGGCAGCAACAGTTGCTGAGCGCCCTGTTTAATATGTTGCAGGGTATACCACCGATTGTCTTTGGTCTGTGTGGTCTGGTGGTATTGGTGAACCTGTTTTCATGGGGTGTTTCATTGCTAAGTGGCGCGGTGGTGTTGGCGGTGGTGGTGTTACCGTTACTGGCGCTCAATACGTTGGCCACATTAGAACGCATACCCAATGAATATAGTGAAGCCGGCAGTGCGCTTGGTTTAACAAAAGGGGCGATTATTTTACGTCTGTGGTTACCGCGTAGTTGGCGCCAGTTGTTGACTGGCTTGCTGCTGGCGATGGCGCGCGCGCTGAGTGAAACTGCGCCCATTATGTTTACTGCAACGGTTTTTTCCGGAGTGGTTTGGCCGGATTCTATTTTTTCACCTGTCACCACGTTGCAGACTCATATATTCTATCTTGCGCAGGAGGGGAATGATCCGTTATTGATTAGTATTGCCTGGGGAAGTGCGGCAGTGCTGGTTTTACTGGTCGCATTTTTTGCTCTGTTGGCAAGGTTGTTACCAAAATCAGGAGGTAATTAGTGGTCGCAGATCTCAGGCATGATGATTTTCTTCAAGCAGAACCGGCTGGGCCGCTTGAGTCATCTCAAAACCAGCCGTCAGCAGTGTTAACGGTAGAAAAACTGGCGCTGAGCCTCGCTGGAAAAGAAATTTTACAGCAGGTCGATTTTTCATTGTCAGCGATTGGTGTGACCTCTGTAATAGGGCCGTCGGGTGCTGGTAAAAGTTCTCTGTTGCGCTGTTTGAATGGTTTGGAAAGCGGATGGACAGGTGGCGTAAAAATTGATGGAAATGATATTCGCCAATGGCCTGGCGGCTGGGATCAATTGCGCCGTCATGTGGGGTTGATCGCACAAAAACCACTGGTCTTTAATACTTCGATTCGTGCCAATGTTTGTTTTGGACTTCACGGCTGGCGTCAGCGCCGCCGTGCTGATGGATTGGTTAAAGCATCATTGCAGCAGGCAGCACTGTGGGATGAAGTGGCAGATCGACTTGATGCAGCAGCGACGACACTCTCTGTGGGGCAGCAACAGCGCCTTTGTATTGCGCGCGCGATTGCCATCAAACCGAAGATTCTACTGCTTGATGAACCAACCGCATCATTAGACCCGCTCTCAAAGCAGTTGATAGAGCAGTCGATGTTACAGCTTGCACAGCAGATTCCGCTGATCTGTGTCACGCACGACCTGGAACAGGCGCAGCGCCTCAAGGGGCAGGTTATTTTTATGTGTGATGGACGGGTGATTGAGCAAGCCGCGAGCGATCAGTTTTTTAGGCAGCCGCAGCAGATTGAAACACGTGAGTTTTTGCGCTGGAGTGTGTGTGACTGTGATTAAACCTACAGCCTCTAGTCGTAACGGCTGCAACTGAGATTGCAACTGCATGTGGAATAGCATAGATAATTAATATTTTTCTTATTTTAATCAATTGATTAAAATGAATAATAAACCTTATTTATAGCCTGTTCGAGGTGGCAATATGCGCGTCAAATTAGTGCTAAATCGCACTGTGAGTGGCTAGAAATGTAAGTTATGTTCCTTATGCGTCATGGTGGGAGTGTCCGTGTGCGGCGATCTGCGTATAATGGCCAATCTATCGTTTGCTGCCCCCCTTAATTAATATAAAAATAACCAAGAGTTTTATGATGTTGCAGATCTACAACACCCTTAACAATCAAAAAGAACGCTTTGTACCGATTGAACCCGGCAAGGTGAAAATGTACGTCTGTGGGATGACGGTTTATGACTACTGCCATGTTGGCCACGCACGGGTGCTGGTGGTGTTTGATGTGATTGCACGTTACCTGCGTGAAAGCGGCTATGAGCTGACATATGTGCGTAACATCACCGATATTGATGATAAAATCATCACTCGTGCTAATGAAAGTGGCGAGACGATTGAGGCGCTCACCTCGCATTTTATCGATGCGATGCGTGAAGATGCCGCTGCACTTGGGGTGTTGCCGCCTGATGCAGAGCCATGTGCAACGACTTCGATGGATCAGATCATCAAGATGATTAAAACCCTGATTGAAAAGGAGTATGCCTACGCCGGTGATAATGGCGATGTCTATTACGATGTGAGCCGTTTTGATGGCTATGGCCAACTCTCAGGTAAACGAATTGAAGACTTGCGTGCTGGTGAGCGGGTTGGGGTGGATAGTGCCAAAGATGACCCGCTCGATTTTGTATTGTGGAAATCAGCCAAGCTGAATGAGCCGAGTTGGGAGTCTCCATGGGGCAATGGTCGTCCGGGCTGGCATATCGAATGTTCCGCGATGGCGACTGATTGTTTAGGGAATCATTTTGATATCCACGGTGGTGGGCTAGACCTTCAGTTCCCACACCATGAAAACGAGATTGCACAGAGCGAAGCCGCAACCGGTTGCCAGTTTGTCAATTACTGGATCCATAACGGCTTTGTGCAGATTAATGAAGAGAAGATGTCCAAGTCACTGGGTAACTTTTTTACCTTGCGTGAAGTGTTAAAAACATATGCGCCAGAAGTGATCCGTTATTTTATTCTGGCCAGTCACTACCGCAGCCCACTTAACTATGCGGATCAAAATCTCGATGGTGCCAAGCTGGCATTAGCGCGTTTTTACACCGCGCTACGTAGTGTCGATGTCACTTTGGTGACCGATGGCGGTGAATACCAGGCGCGTTTCCGTGCTGCGATGGATGATGACTTCAACACCCCGGAAGCGTTGGCGGTACTCTTTGAAATGGCGACTGTATTGAACCGTGCCAAGAGTGATAAAGATGCTCAGCTGGCGTCACTGCTGGCAGGCAACCTGCGCTATCTTGCGGGTGTGATTGGTTTGCTGCAAGGCGATGCAGATACCTTTCTAAAAGGCCACGCGACGCCTGGTGGGCTGAGTGATGAGCAGATCGAAACCCTGCTGCAACAGCGCATCGATGCCAAGCAGGCAAAAGCGTGGGGTGAAGCGGACCGCATTCGTGATGAATTGCTGGAACAAGGGGTGATTGTCGAAGATGGTGCGGCTGGTAGTCGTTGGCGTAGAGGGCCATTTATTGCTCAGTGAGGGCGCAGTAAACGTATTCTGGGGCGCGGTGTTATTATAGTATAGGTATAGGCGATAGTGTTTTTAGAATAATTGCTACTTGAGTCTGGACTATCATTGAAATGATGGACACAACTGCTACACAAAAATTCAGAGATGACCTCGCTATCTTTATTACCATTCCAGATAAAGAGCGGCGTCGGTGTCGCTCTTTGTGATCATCTGTTTTGCATGCTCCCCCTCACTCAGCAGATGACGCGGTGGTTTTATTCTGCGCGCTGGTAGAAACGTGATAGTGAGGATCCTCTGAAACATTCACCTCAATCAGCTCTTTTGCATCTTGTAACAATACCTGGCATTCAGGACTTAAATGCTTCAAAATTAGTTTTTTATCGGCCGCTTGATATTTTTTTGTTAGATTGTCGATGGCTTCAATCCCGGTGTGATCATATACACGTGAGTGCATGAAATCGATACTCACCGTTTGAGGGTCATGTTGGGGATCAAACTGGTCGATAAAGTTCTTGGCTGATGCAAAGAATAGCGGCCCATGTACCTTGTATTCTTTGATGGTTTCACCATCATTTTCCGTGGTGTTTGCTTCGAGAATAATACGTTCTGCATGCTGCCAGGCAAAAACCAGGGCAGAGATGATGACGCCTGCAATAACTGCAACCGCTAAATCAAACATCACGGTTAACACCGTCACCAGCACCATAATAAAGGCGTCAGCTTTTGTCATTCCGCGCATAATGTTCCAGCTTGACCAGTTAAATGTCGCAATCACAACAAAGAACATCAAACCAACCAGGGCACCGATGGGTACCATCTCAATCCACGAAGAGGCGACCAAAACAATCATTAACAAGCCAGACGCTGCTACCACTCCAGAGAGTCTACCTCTGCCCCCAGAGTTAACATTAATCATCGACTGGCCTATCAACGCACAACCACCCATGGTGCCAAATGCACCCGCGGTGCAGTTAGCTGCGCCTAATGCGATACACTCTTTATTCGCTTTACCACGCGTTTCAGTGATGTCATCAATCAAGGTCATTGTCAGCAGTGACTCAACCGAACCAATAATTGTTAGAATGAGCGCGTAAGGGAGAATAATCCACAGGGTTGCGAAAGAGAAAAAGTCTGGTGGTAGTGCAGTAAACCAGCTTAATCCTTGAAAACCACCCTCTTTACCATCACCAAAAATTAGCGACGCTAACGTCCCGGAAACTGATGCGCGATCACCCACTGTCACCGCATTAATATCAAATATCACCACCGCCACAGAAACCAGCACAATGGCTGCAAGTGCAGAAGGCACTGCTTTAGTCAATCGTGGTAAAAGATAGATAATCGCCATCGTTGCGGCAATGATCATTGCCATAATCATCATGCTGTCAGTCGATAACCAATCTCCATCGGCATCTTTAAACTGGCTAAATTGTGCGAATAAGATGATTAGTGCTAAACCATTGACGAATCCCAACATCACTGGTGCAGGCACCATTCGAATAAAGCGTCCCCACTTCATCACGCCGATAAAAATTTGAAACATGCCCATCAAGATGACCGCAGCAAATAGAAAAGAGGCACCATGTTCCATCACCAAATGCATCATCACAACGGCCAATGAGCCGGCCGCCGCACTGATCATACCAGGACGACCACCAAACATTGCGGTGATGAAACCAACAATAATCGCTGCGTACAACCCCACCAGTGGATGTACTCCCGCAACAAATGCAAATGCCACCGCTTCTGGTACCAAGGCGAGACACACGGTGATACCAGAGAGTAGATCAGCTTTAAGGTTATTGTGGGGGGGGCGTAGATCAAACATGTGCGGGGGGCTCTCGAGTGTAGGGCGAATTCGAGGGCAGTATTATACAGAAATCAGCCCGTTTCTGCAATTGACTGGTTTTCAAGGCTTTTTTCTAATAGAGTAGGGCGGAATATGGAGAGCGACGAACATTTTTTATAAAGACCCTTGCGAAGATAACCCGCAAGGCTCTTTACCAAGAGCAGCGCATTAATGCATTATTTAGCTATCAGCTGATACTTGTGATGCCTGAAGGCCTTTAGGGCCATCTTCAACGTTGAAGCTGACGGCTTGTCCTTCTGCTAGTGTTTTAAACCCATCACCAGCGATTGCTGAGAAGTGGACAAAAACATCTGCGCTGCCATCAGCGGGAGTGATGAAACCGAAACCTTTAGATTCGTTAAACCATTTAACGGTGCCTGTAACCATGTCATTACCTCTAGTCAAAAAAATTTTCAAATTCAATTGCTATTTGGATAGAGCATAAGCAGCAATTTATTTGAGTGTACCTATTTCCTTATAAAATGTGAACTTCTTATGAAACATGACTGTTTTTTATATTTTTCCTTAAAAATAGCCATGATCAGTATCATTGAGACCTTTGTACGAGAGCTAGTTTTCGTTCCAGTAAGGCCTAAATGGTCGAAAAAACGGCGTTTACACAAAATAAATGAGTATTTGATTGAGGTCATTTATAACGTGGCTGGAGCAGAAAATAGACTCGTGCAAAGGTCTCTCATTAAATATCAACACTATTGCGCTATTTAAAAAAGAGTAGCAGCGCGGGGTTCCTAATTGAAATTTTCGAAAGATATTTTTAATTGTATAAACCATAGTGGGATTAGCTTAGGCTGAACTTCCGGCACATAGCTGATATTAAACGCCACTTTGTCTGTACCAATTGTAAATGCAGGTAAGGCGCCTAAAAATGGGCGCCGATTACGGTGATCTTTACGCGTCATCACAAAGCCGACAATGCCGGCGCTGAAATGAAAGTCTTCGTAAAGGTTATCGAGTGAAAAACGCCTCATGATTCCGCCACCGGCATAAAACGAATTACGCTCATATGAATCTTTGAAAATGGAGGTGGTTAGATAGGGTTGCCAATATCCCTTGTAGATATCGTAGTCATACTGCAGGCCAAGCCCCCAGTTTTTTTCATTAAAAGAACCTTTCTTCGGCTGCCGCTCATGAATGGATTTCCCATTAATTATTAAGCTATACCCTTCAGCTTCTGCAGTCTGGCTTGCTGCAAGCGAAAATATTGTCAGTAGTAGAGCGATTGTTAAGCGGCTACTATTTCGCCAAAATAATGACGACTTGATGGGTTCTATCTTCATCGATCTACGCTCATCCCTGTTTTAGGCTTCATCTGCTGACAAAACAGATCAATTGATCTGATGCCTTTGTACGAGCCGATTATCCGCTTCAGTTGCGTTATAAATGATCTCAAAACAGTCACCTGCTTCGTATAAGTTCCATTTTTCGACGATTGATGCCCTGCTGGAACGAAAAGCAGTTCTCGTGCAAAGGTCTCAATGTATTAATTGGGTGTGAAAATAATACTCAATTTTGAATAAGCAATAAGCAGGCCAAATCACGCTCTATTTGTTTATGTGAATGACCGCCGTGGTTAATCCTCCAGGCTGATGTCCTACATGTACCTCTATCTTTATTTCCTGTAGAATCCAGCCCTTATCTATTTTCAGCGCGCTCATTGGGAAGTCTCATGTTGGAGTTAAATCTGGTTTTCGGTCGTATCAAAGATATGCAAGGGCGTCTGGAAGCCCTTAGGGGGTATCTTTGACGTCGATAATCGACGTGAAGCGGAAGTTAGCCGGGAACTGGAAAACCCAGCGATATGGAATGATCCTGAGCGTGCGCAAACACTCGGGCGAGAGCGCTCCCAGCTTGAAAATATGGTTGGAACCTTTGACGAACTGTTTGATGGCCTAGGCGAAGGGCAGGAACTGCTGCAACTCGCTGAGGATGAGAATGATGAAGAGAGCGCTAATGTGGTCATCGTCGATATGGACGACCTTGAGGAAAAACTCGCAGCCCTTGAATTTCGCCGCATGTTTTCTGGCGAGATGGATCCCAGCAACGCCTTTGTCGATATTCAGTCAGGTTCCGGTGGTACAGAAGCGCAAGACTGGGCCGAGATGCTACTGCGTATGTACCTGCGCTGGGGCGAGCGGCGTGGTTTTAAAACAGAACTGATCGAATGTTCTTCAGGTGAAGTGGCGGGCATCAAAAGTGCTACCATCAGATATGAAGGCGAATATGCCTATGGCTGGCTGCGTACCGAGTGTGGTGTGCATCGCTTGGTGCGCAAATCGCCGTTTGATTCAGGCAGTCGACGTCACACCTCATTTGCGGCAGTGTTTGTTTCTCCTGAAATCGATGATGATATTGATATTGAGATCAATCCCGCTGACCTGCGCATCGATACCTACCGCGCCAGTGGTGCCGGTGGCCAGCATGTCAACAGAACTGATTCAGCGGTGCGTATTACCCATGAGCCGTCCGGCGTAGTGGTGCAGTGTCAAAATGATCGCTCGCAACATAAAAACCGTGCCACAGCGATGAAGCAACTGAAGTCCCGTTTGTACGAAGTTGAAATGAAAAAACGTAGCGAAGATCAGCAGGCATTAGAAGAGACCAAATCGGATATCGGCTGGGGTAGTCAGATTCGCTCTTATGTATTGGATCAATCACGCATCAAAGACCTGCGCACCTCTGTTGAAACCGGCAATACCCAGGCGGTGCTGGACGGTGATCTTGATCAATTTATTGAGGCCAGCTTAAAGAACGGTCTGTAACCATTAACTGAACCATAGTGAAATTCCATGAGTGAAGAAATAGAGAAAAATCCGGAAGAAGAGCAGGAACAGATTGCTCAACGCCGTGCCAAGTTGACAGAAATGCGTGAACAGGGCAACCCCTTTCCGTGTGACTTTCGTCGCAACGTGGTGAGCGGTGAGCTGCACGCTGAATATGGTGCGTTGCAAAACGAAACGTTAGAAGAGGCGGCGATTAGTGTGCAGATTGCGGGTCGTGTGATGACACGTCGCATGATGGGCAAAGCAAGCTTTGTTCATATTCAGGATATGTCAGGTAAGATTCAAATCTATGTGCAGCGCGACGTGGTTGGTGTTGATGAATACAAGGCGTTTAAACGCTGGGACATCGGCGACATCATTGGTATTGAAGGTAAGTTATTCAAAACCAAAAAGGGTGAACTCTCGGTACGCGCGGAAACCATTCGCATGCTCACCAAAGCACTGCGTCCACTACCGGATAAATACCATGGCGTGACGGATCAAGAGATTTGCTATCGTCAGCGTTATCTTGATCTGATTATGAATGAGTCAACACGCGACACCTTTAAAATTCGTACCAAGATCGTGAGCTATATCCGAAACTTTTTGATTGAGCGTGACTTTATGGAAGTCGAAACACCGATGATGCAGGTCGTTCCTGGTGGTGCAACAGCACGCCCGTTTGAGACCTATCACAATGCGCTCGATATCGACCTCTATCTTCGGATTGCACCAGAGCTTTATCTCAAGCGCCTGGTTGTCGGTGGCTTTGAACGTGTTTTTGAGATCAATCGTAACTTTCGTAACGAAGGGCTTTCAACGCGTCATAACCCAGAGTTCACCATGCTTGAATTTTATCAGGCCTATGCGGACTATCATGACTTAATGGACCTTAGCGAAGCGCTATTCCGTGGCATCGCTGAATCGGTGATCGGTAATACAAAGATCACTTATCAGGGTGAGGAATATGATTTTGGTAAACCCTTTACCCGCATCTCCGTTAAAGATGCAATTCTGCATTACAATTCAGATATAAAAGCGGAAGCGCTTGAATCACTTGAGAGTCTGAGAGCAATTACCAAAGGTCTATCGATTGCGGTTAAAGATAGTGATGGTATGGGTAAACTGCAGATAGAGATCTTTGAAAAGACAGTTGAATCTAAACTAATGAACCCAACCTTTATCACTGCTTATCCAACAGAGGTTTCACCATTGGCACGACGTAATGATGATGACCCCTCAATCACCGATCGCTTTGAGCTCTTCATCGGAGGGCGTGAAATCGCTAATGGTTTTACCGAGTTGAATGATGCGGAAGATCAGGTTGAACGTTTTCGTCAACAGCTAGCTGAAAAGGCGGCGGGTGATGATGAAGCAATGCATTTTGATGAAGATTACATCTGTGCGCTTGAGCATGGTATGCCGCCAACTGCAGGGCAGGGGATCGGTATTGATCGTCTGGTGATGTTGTTTACTGATTCCCCCTCTATTCGTGATGTGCTGTTGTTCCCGCACATGCGTCCGCTTAAATAATGCTGTAATAACCACCATTGTTTCTCCTGTGATTAAGTGTAGTGATCAACAAGGTGATCTAGCTAGACCTGTGTCATCGGCTGATATGAAAGAACCAGAGAAGCAGAACGATGATGTAGAGCAGCCTGACTAACTTGTTGTTGGAATCATGAAAAGTCTTATTAAACTATTTTTACTATTGGTGGCATTTTTTGCATCCATTTTTGTGGTGATTAAATTGTCGGGGCTGGTGACCATAGATGATGTGAAAGGGTGGGTCGCCCTTGCTGAAACAATTTCACCACTAATACTTGCGGCTATGATTGTGTTGTTGTTGCTTGTTGATCTCTTAATCTCAATTCCAACGTTGATTGTCTGCATGCTTGCGGGTTATTTCCTGGGCTTCGGCCTAGGTGCTTTTGCATCGATGGTGGGGCTGAGTCTAGTCGGGGTGGTTGGTTACGCTATGAGCCGTATATTTGGGCCGACGCTGTTGATGAAAGTTGTTAAGTGCGAAGATAAGATTGCTGAGATGGAGAGTCTGTTCCATCGTCATGGTTTTATTATGATCTTGATCTCCCGTGCTATTCCTATGGTGCCAGAATCTGCGGCGTGTATGTCTGGTATTACCAAGATGCCTTTCAGGCGATTTGCACTTGCGTGGATGTTAGGGGCATATCCTTATGCACTGATCACGGCTTATGCTGGTTCGGTGAGTACCGTGCATGATCCTGCGCCCGCTATTTTTACTGCCATTGGGGTGATGATAATCCTGTGGGCTGGGGTGACGTTATTTTCTCGTTACCAAATGGTGGGAAAGAATAAAATAACCACTACTTCTTCAGATTTTGATTGATCAGTGTTGGCTATTGTACGGATCAGATCTTCAACATATCGATCACATCTTGCACATCGCTGCGTGCCTCTTCAAGTGCTGACATACTCTCTTCTGGTGTTAAACCAAGTGCCTTAAATGCAGGGATCTCTGTCCAGTCGGTCTCATTCGACAGGTGTTTTTTACCGATGTAAGTGTGAAGGTTTGCAATCATCACAATGTCTACATAGTCGGGGCAGGGGTCAGAAACACGGCTATAATTTTCATGTTCAGATGCAACGGCAATCAGTTCTGGTGGGAAATTCCACCCCTCTAGCACAAGCTTGCCAATCTGCGTATGCAGTTTGTCAGTAATGAAAGAGAGCTGTTCTTTATCATTTTCAAGTTCTGAAAACTGCTCAGCATAGGCAAGAATAGGTAGTGCACCAATGTCATGAATCAACCCTGCTAACATCGCATTATCTGGCTTAAGAGTGGTGAAGTTTTGTGCAAAGACATAGCTAATCGCGGCCACCTGCATTGAATGCAACCATTGTTGCTTCAAGATTGCATTGACTGTTTTTGATCCTTTCGATTGAAATACTTGTTCAACGACAATGCTATTGATTAGCGTCTTTACCTGTTTAGCACCAAGGCGAGTAATCGCCGATTTGATGTTATCAATTTGATCTTTCCCTCTAAATAAAGGGCTGTTAGCTGCTTGTAAAAGACGTCCTGAAAGGGCGGTATCAATACTGATGATTTTTGCTAGCTGAGCAGCCGATGAATCAGGGTCATCAACTGTTTCACCTATTTTAATCGCAACTTCGGGTAGCGTGGGTAGATCAAGCCGTTTGTGTTTTATTTCTCCCAGCAGCCCTGCGATGAATTTGTCGATAAATTGGGCATCCATTGCGCTGGTTCCTAAGCTTGCTATCGAGAGAAAATTTGTTGAATTTGCATTAATTCATCCTGCGCATTTTTAATGGCGCTGATGCAATCCTCAGGTGAAATTGAGATGCGATTAAATGCTGGAATTGTGTTCCAGTCTAATTTTGTCGATGGATGATCAGTACCGATATGCCCGAGTAAATTGGCAATAATGACGATGTCTGTGTAATCCAGGTTAATACTTGGATCGCGAAAAAGGTCTTCATGCTCGCCTGCGACCGTGATCAGTGATTCCGGAAAGTGCCATTTTTTTAGTATCAAGCGACCAATATTGGTGTGTAATTTATTAACCAACATCTCTAGCGCCGCTGGGTTTGATGAAAACTCAGGAATTGATTCAGCATATTCAATGATTGGAAGCGTACCGATATCATGTATCAGTCCTGCCATCATCGCTTCATCCGCATTAAGCGAGGTGTATTGCTTTGCTAAAAAATAACTGATGGCGGCTATGCGTAAATTATACTTCCATTGCGTCTTTAATTTATTTTGTACTTGTGGTGAATAGCACTCTGATTGAAACATTTGTTCCAGCACTAGATTGGTAACGAGATTTTTAATATTACGATTGCCTAAACGAGTAATGGCGGTATTGAGATCTTCAATGCTTTTCTTCATTCTGAATAATGGACTATTGGCCAGTTTTAACAGTCGCGCAGATAGGGCGGCATCCAGTTTCAGCGTATCATAAATATCATTAGCAGATGAGTTAGGGTTATCAACAATGGCCCTGACTTTATGGGCGACTTCAGGCAAGGTTGGCAAGGTAATTCGATTTGCCTTGATATCATCAAGCAGTTCATGAACAAATCTTTCTATCAATTCCCTGGACATTAGTTATTGCATGTTTCCATTAGTGGTTGCTCTCTAAATACTGGCATTGCCATATTACTCTTTGCTAACAGGTTATTATTGTGAAAAAATATTTTGAATCTCTACAATCTCTTCGTGAGCACCTTTTATGGCAGCAATACTCTCTTCTGGTGTCATTGCCAGGCGGTTAAAAGCAGGTATTAAGTTCCAGTCCAGTTTAGTGTGTGGGTGATTCGTACCGACGTGACTCAAAAGATTAGCGACTAAAACAATATCGGTGTAATCGGGATTGATGCCTGAGTCACGTTCAAGGTTTTCGTGTTCTCGTACGACGGTCACTAGCTCATCAGGGAAATTCCATTTCTTTAAAATCAGATGACCAATTTTGGTATGAAGCAGGAAGACAAGCCGATCAAGTGCCGCTTCGTTTGACAAAATATCCGGAAGGAGTTCTGCATATTCAAGTATTGGGAGTGCACCGATGTCGTGAATTAAGCCGCTGAGCATTGCTTCATCGGGGCTTAGTTCAGTGTAATTACGCGTAATGACAAAGCTGAGCGCGGCCACGTGAAGGCTATGTTTCCAGTTTTCTTTAAGCTTCTTTTTAATCTCTTCTGAGAGCCCTGCCTGATAAAGTTGTTCCATCGCAAGGCTGGTCACAAGACTGCGCACATTGGCATTGCCAAGGCGCGTAATGGCCATTTTAACATCTTCAACCTGGCCCTGAGTACGGTAGAGTGGGCTGTTAACAACACGTAAGAGACGCGTTGTGATGACCACATCAGCACTAATGACCTTTGAAATCTGGTTGGAAGTTGCACCCCGTTCATTCAATAGTTTACGTGCCTTAAGTGTCACTTCAGGCAGCGCGGGCAATGTGATCTTATTTGCTTTGATATCAGCGATAAGGTCTTTACAGAATTTTTCGATAAGCGGGTTAGCCATAAATGCCTTGTTTTTACAGCAAATGAGTCTTGTTATTGTGGGTTATCTCTATGATTCTTTTAAGGTATCGCCCACTTTATGATTAACTTTATCCTTTTTGTTTTGGATAAAATAAGGCCCGTTTTTTGTTCACTTAAACTTAAATTTAAACCCTCAATTACTCGCTATCAGCAGGGAAGTCATATGGCAAATCATATAGTTCTAATATTGCTTTGGTGTCTCGATCTAAACAGGTGTTGTTATTGATAGCAAATTCATTCGAGATAACGCAAAGTGCGCGGTATTCATGATTTGAAACAGGTGCGACTTGCACTATGTTGCCGATAGATTGAGCTGCCTCCGCTCCTTCAATTGGATAAAGTGGCATGCCAGGAAGTGGCAGTTGATCTAAAGTAAACTGTACAATCTGCATATGGCGCTTTAATTTGCCACGATAATGGAGGCGAGCGACCACTTCTTGCCCTGGATAACACCCTTTTTTGAAGCTGACACCGTCAATAGCATGCAGGTTAAGCATTTGCGGGATAAACATCTCAACTGTTTCTGTTACCACGCTCGGCTGGGCGGCATTGATATTAAGCAGTTGCCATGCGTGACTGCCAGTGGGCGAAAAATCTTGTGACAGTAATTGCCACAGCGGTTGGATTTGTTCTCGCTTACCGATGAGCTCAAAGCGAGGATTAATGCCTGGGTGCTTGATAATGGTGATGTCATTTTCATCCGTCACGCCATTAACATCAACGGGCAGGGTACTGAAGTGCGCGTTGAGTTTGTTGGCGGCATTTTTTCCACTGACGCCGATGCGAACAGTGTCAGTGGTGGCTGGTTCAAGCGTTACTTTGGCTCTCATGACAAACATCTTGAGTCGTGACACTGTTTTTTCAAGCAGACAGGTTGGCAGGTGCAAGCGATAACCGTTGCCGTGTTGTGTAATGCGGAAAAGGGCCAACAGGCGTCCCTTTGGGTTGCAGTAGCCGCTGAGCTGACTGCTTTGTGTGTTGATCAGCGTGATGTCATTGGTGAATTGTCCTTGCAAAAAGGTTTTTGCATCGACGCCACTGGCCTGAATAAAGGTCATCCCCACAATGGGGGTGATGATATTGCCGTTATTGATTGTGTTCTGTTCTTTCACAGATTGGCCAAAGTGCGCAACGCTGCTGCCGTCGTGCGTCAAGATAGCCCCATCATTTTGTAGGTATTGTTGCCACTGTTCGTTCATCGGTTCTCTATTTCCTGCTTAATATTAATGGGTCTCAACACGCGGTTGACTAAGGGTGAATCATAGCTGAAATAATCGTGGGTGATAATATTCTGGACGAATCATTTCAATACGTTACACTGGGGCGAAGCATCGATTATTCATAATGAGTGGTTATGGAAAACAAAAAACGTCCGGTCTTTCTGGATCTAACTCGTATCGATATGCCCGTGATGGCAGTGCTCTCGGTAGCACATCGCATCACGGGTATACTGATGTTCCTTTCGATCCCAATAGTCATCTATTTATTGGGGCTTTCGCTAAGCAGCCCGCAAGGGTATGAAACGGTCACCTCGTTATTTGATGGTGGTTTGTTTCGCCTGATAATCCTGATTGCCTTGTGGGGATTTGCCCATCACTTTTTTGCCGGTATTCGCTATTTTATGTTGGATCTTGATATCGGTGTTGATGTCATCAATGGGCGTAAAAGTGCCTGGTGTGTGCTAGGCGCTGGTATCATCACCACGGTCATAGGCATGGTGATGATGTTATGAATCGCAAATCCATCGGTTTACGCACCTGGTTGATCCAGCGCCTCAGCGCCGTTTATATGCTGCTGTTTGTGCTCTGTTTTGGGGTCTATTTTGCAGCATGTACGCCCACCTCATATCTGGAATGGCGCACCATGATGGCCAATAGCTTTATCGGCATCACGACCACGCTCTTTTTTCTTTCACTGTTGACGCATGCCTGGGTTGGGATGCGCGATGTGGTGATGGATTATATCCATATCGACAGCCTGCGCCTAACGTTATTGACGGGCGTTGGTTTTGCTCTGTTAGGCACGGCTATCTGGGTGATGAAAATTTTATTAACGGTGAGTGTATGAGTGATATCAGGCAAAATATTGAACGCCGTCGTTTTGATACGCTAGTGATCGGCGCGGGTGGTGGTGGGCTACGTGCCGCAATGCAGATGTCGCAGGCGGATGCCTCAGTCGCGGTGGTCTCCAAAGTGTTTCCAACCCGTTCACATACTGTTGCCGCACAGGGCGGTATCAATGCCGCACTTGCGAATGTACTGCCTGACAACTGGCACTGGCATATGTACGACACAGTAAAGGGGAGTGATTATCTGGGTGACCAGGATGCGATTGAATATATGTGTCGCACTGCCTCACGGCTAGTCATAGAACTTGAACATTATGGGGTGCCTTTTTCACGCCTTGATAATGGCAAAATTTATCAGCGTCCCTTTGGTGGGCAGAGCCAGAATTTTGGTGGTGACCAGGCGGCGCGTACCTGTGCCGCTGCTGATAGAACCGGCCATGCCATTTTGCATTCGCTGTATCAGCAAAATATTAAGGCCAAAACGCATTTCTTTGATGAGTACTTTGCAATCGATCTGCTAAAAGATAAAGAAGGTTATATTTTAGGTGCGCTGGTGATGTGCATTGAAACTGGCGAGCCACTCATTATTGAAGCAAAGACCACCTTGATTGCGACCGGTGGGGCAGGACAGATGTACCGTACCAACACCAACGCGCATATCAATACCGGAGACGGCATGGGCATGGCGCTGCGTGCTGGCATCCCATTGCAGGATATGGAGTTCATTCAGTTCCATCCAACCGGCGTGGCAGGCAAGGGGATGTTGATTACCGAAGGTGCGCGCGGCGAGGGTGGTTATCTACTCAACGGTGATGGTGAACGTTTTATGGAACGCTATGCGCCGCATGCCAAAGACCTTGCGAGTCGTGATGTAGTGAGCCGTTCCATTTACACCGAGATAAAAGAGGGGCGCGGTTGTGGCCCTAACAAAGATCATGTGATGTTAAAGCTCGATCATCTCGGTGAAAAGACGCTGCGCAAACGCCTGCCGGGTATCTATGAGATGGTGAAGACCTTTATGCATATCGATGCGGCGAAAGAGCTGGTGCCCGTTTATCCTACTGCGCATTACACCATGGGTGGCATTCCAACGAATATCCATGGTCAGGTGGTGGTGCCAGAACGTACCGGTGAAGATACCATTCCCGGGCTTTATGCGGCGGGTGAATGCGCCTGTGTCTCGGTGCATGGTGCTAATCGTCTGGGTGGTAATTCGCTGCTCGATATCGTCGTTTTTGGTCGTGCGGCGGGTAATCACATCATCGAATACCTGACTGAAAACCGTTTTCACCGCCCGATGGATGAAGATAGCGTAACAGCTGCACTCGATCACATGGCACGCTGGGAGCGCAAAGGAGAAGGTGAAAGTGTTGATTCGCTGCGCGTTGATCTACAGAAAACAATGGAAGACTATAATGGCGTATTTCGTTCTGCAGAACTGATGGCAAAGGGTGTTGAAAAATTGCAGGAAATTGAGGAGCGGATGAAGCATGTGACACTCAAAGATCACAGCCGCGTATTTAACACCGCACGTATCGAAGCCTTTGAGCTTGAGAATCTGGTCGATATTGCACTCGCTGCCGCAACCTCTGCACTGGCGCGTCAAGAGAGTCGAGGTGCACATTCTCGCATCGATTACCCCGAGCGTGATGATGAGCGCTGGATGAAACATAGCCTCTACTTTAAAGAGGGGCGCAAGCTGGAGTACAAACCGGTGCGGATGAAACCAAAAAGTGTTGAGGCGTTCCCGCCTAAGCCACGTGTATATTGATAAGGAGTGGTGCTAATGGAAGCAATTCGTCTCTCGGTCTATCGTTATAACCCGGAAAAAGATCAAAAGCCCTATATGCAGGAGTACGAGCTTGAACTCGACGCTGACAAAATGGTGCTGGATGCATTGAAGATGGTAAAGGCACAGGATGAGAGCCTGAGCTTTCGTCACTCCTGTGGTGAAGGGGTGTGTGGTTCTGATGGCCTCAATATCAACGGCACTAATGCACTCTCCTGTGTCACCGCAATTGCGGATCTTGAGCAGCCGATTGAGGTGCGTCCGCTACCGGGGCTGCCAGTGATCCGTGACCTGGTGGTCGATATGGAACAGTTTTATAAACAGTACCGTGCTGCGAAACCTTATTTGATAGTGAAAGATCCTGAGCCAGAGGTCGAATTCAAACAGACTCCCGCGCAGCGTGAAGCGCTTGATGGCCTGTATGAATGTGTTCTGTGTGCCTGCTGCTCAACCTCATGTCCCTCATTTTGGTGGAACCCCGATAAATTTATGGGGCCTGCGGCGTTGCTACAGTCATATCGTTTTCTGGCAGACAGCCGTGACCAGGCGACCGATGAGCGCCTTGACGATATGGAAGATGCCTATAAGCTCTATCGTTGCCATACCATTATGAATTGTGTACAGGTTTGTCCTAAAGGGTTGAACCCAACCAAAGCGATTGGCAAAATTAAACACATGATGCTCAAGCAGCTTACTTGATGTGTGCTGTTGTTATGAATGAGACTAATAGCGCAGCGCGTCTTCGCTGGCAATGTCGTCGCGGTATGCTTGAATTAGATCTTTTTTTGCGTGAGTTCCTGGAAAAAGGGTATGACAGGCTCACAGATGATGAAAAATTGACGTTTGATCGGATGCTGGCAATCGGTGATCAACGATTACTTGAGCACTTAATGGGGCGCGAGCAGCCGCAAGATAAGGATATCGCCGATGTCGTCAACAAGGTTCGAGCCATCTTTACGGATTGAGCCGCAGTCTTCACCCATTCTGAAGTGGTTTTTATTCGTTAACTTTTTTGGTGCGACAGTCATACTCATGATTGTTTTCCCCATCTTGATTTCACTGCCACTTGGTACTGTTTTGTGGTTCTATTTTTTTCAGCTTTATCAGTGCTATATTCTGCAATGTGCGCCACAATCTGTTCGCTTGCTCATACGGGAAACGACGGGTGACTGGCTGCTTTATACGGTTGGTGGTGGTGTGAAAGTAGTTACGTTATCGCCATCAAGTTACATTCATCCGCAGCTGATAATCTTAATCTTAAAGGTAGAAGGGGAGCATTATATACTGCCATTGCTGCGTGAATCACTGTCGCAGGATTGCTTTAGAGCACTCTCAGTCTGGATAAGGATGAGGGAGCGCAGTATCCATATCCAATAGCATTTTGCATCAATGCAGTGTTGTAAGCCTAACGCTTGCCTTGTTCTTTTCTTGGCGCCATCGTCGTAAATATTCATCTACAAAATGGCAGTCATATTCAGTCGAATACCTATGTGGCTGATTTCCTATACCTTATTGTTTAGCGCACTCGTATCTGTCCGCGTCATGACAGTAGGAGAGCATCAATCTACCAGATGCTTTATAGCAAGTTGATAAATAATTTTCAAATGTGAATGCTGTTGGATTGAAAATTGCTAGTGATTAGGTCAGTACTTTCAACTGTATCAATGTAATGACCAACAATGGCTGGGAATAGAATGAGCAATGCAATAAGAAAAGTAGAGCAGGATTTACCTAGGTTAAATAAAAGAACTGCAGCAGACTTTATACTGGATTACTTATCTCAAATTGATATCGATAAAATATTTGGTGTTCCTGGTGGTGCAATTGAGCCATTATTCGATGCTATTGCTCGGTTTAATCGAAATGCCCATGATTCTATTAATATGAAAAATAGTCATGAACAGACATCACTCATTGATCTTATTGTCTCTCGACATGAAGTGGGCGCTGCCTTTATGGCAGACGGTTATGCAAGGGAGAGCGGGCGTATGGCCGTGTGCTGTGCAACGACTGGCCCGGGTTCTACTAACCTAATCACTGGGGTTGCATCTGCCTATCAAGATCAAATACCTATGCTGGTATTGACGCCACAAACTTCAATCGCCAATTTTGGCCAATACGATCTTCAAGACTCTTGCGATGATGCTATCTCGATTATATCGATGTTCTCAACGTGTACTCGCTACAATTCTATGGTGACTCATATTGGCCAACTGAAGCACAAGTTAATAAAAGCGGTTAAAGCAGCCAATACTCATCCACGTGGCCCCGTGCATTTAAGCATCCCGATGGAGATCTGGAATCATGAGATGGAAGATGAGGTTATTGTTAATAATGCGAGCCCGGTAGCAGCCAGGCATGAGGGGTATGCGCATGATGGTTATGATGAGCTATGTAAACTGGTGAACCAGGATAAAAAATCACTGTTTTTACTAGGGCCAGAGAGTCTTCCTTATGCGCAAGCGATTGTGGAATGTGCTGAACTACTGAATGCTGAAATCATTACCACTCCAACAGCAAAGGGTGCAGTTCAAGCTAATCATTATCTCTATAAAGGTGTGCTGGGTTTTGCAGGTCACACGCAAGCAACAGAGGCTTTGATGAACGATGACCTTGATAATATCATTACAATTGGCACTAATTTGAACCCATTTGAAACAGCAGGGCTATGCAACAACAGAGCAGTGGTCGAAAAAATGGTCTATATCAACCATTTTGGATCAGATAGTCTTGTCTCAGATGCGTCCGCTTTACAGCTGTATGGCAGTATACATAAGATTTTCCACGACTTTAAAAAGGACCTGCTGGCCCAATCTGTCACTAATAAAACAACTCAAAATATGCTACCGACACAATCCAGTCATGTGCTTCAAGACATGAGGGTTACAAAGATCTATTGCGAGCGTAGTATCGCCGCCTTGACGCGAGTAGATCAGTTAGAAAAGAGTGCGGTTGTCAAACCTCAGTATTTAATGCGTAAACTACCTGAACTACTGCCACTCGCTGCTCGTTATCATGTTGATGCTGGTAATTCATGGGCCTGGGCAACGCACTATCTCCACTTGAATGCAGCTTCGAATTATAAAGTTTCGATGGGTTTTGGTTCGATGGGCTGGGCGGTGGGTGCTGCAGTGGGGGCCGCATGTGCTCAAAAAGAGGCCCCGGTGGTCTGCATTACCGGTGATGGCAGTTATTTGATGAGTGGTCAGGAGATTACCGTTGCAGTACAACAACAGCTATCGGTTATCTTTGTTGTTTTGAATGACAGCGCATACGGCATGGTTAAGCATGGACAACGCATCGGTGGCGCAGAAGAGATCGGTTTTGAGCTGCCGCGTGTTGATTTTGTATTGATGGCTCAGGCTGTTGGCGCAAGAGGTATTTCCATTCGCAATGCACAAGAGCTGGATGAGTTGGATGTAACATCACTGCTGAGTGAAAAGGGCCCCGTATTGCTTGATATTTATATTGATGCTGCAGAGGTACCACCGATGGCTTCACGCCTAAAAGAGCTAGGACGGAGCTAGTGTGCACACATTTCCATGCATCAGTATTAGTAATTACTCAGCTAACCCATGAAATCCACCATTTCAGCGTTAAAAAATGATCATTTACACGTGTAAACTCACATTTTTCGCCTTGCACCCGGGGGCATAAAGAAACTGGCAGATTTCATGGGCGATCTGAGCAGACACTGTTAATTTTGACTACTCGCTGAGTAGTTACCAGTATTATAGTATCGTGACCCCTGTAGCATGCGTGTCAATTGAATCAGTGGCAGGCCAATGAGTGCGTTTGGATCATCGCCCTCAAAGCGTTCAAAAAGTGTAATACCAAGACCTTCCGATTTAAAGGATCCTGTACATTGATAGGGCTGTTCTCGCCGCAGGTAAGCCTCAATCATTGTCGGGCTGAGTTGACGAAACACAACATCAAATGGCACAACCACTGTTTCGTGGGTAGAATTTTGACTGTTTAGCAGGCTTAGCCCCGTCAGAAAAGTAACGCTTTGGCCTGATACGGCGAGTAATTGGGCGGTTGCTCGCTGATGGTTTCCTGGTTTTCCAACGATTTTTCCGTCGAGTAACGCCACCTGATCTGAACCGATAATCAACGCATTGGGATGCGATTTTGCCACTTCACGAGCTTTCATTAATGATAGCCGAGCAACCAATTTTTCAGGTAATTCGCCATTTTGAGTTGTTTCATCAATATTTGGCGAAATGGTGTCAAAATCCAGTTGAAGGCGTTGTAACAACGCTTTTCTGAATGGCGAGCTCGAGGCTAAAATTATTTTGATGGTATTATTAAAACTTTTCATCTATATATATCATTGGGTTGCAGTGAATATCTATTGCTTTAGGTGTCAAGGGTAGGTGCGCCATCTGGTGCGATGATCGAGTCTGCTTCGGAGCGCCTCAATGAGGTTAGCTTACCTGATTTTGTTAATAGTTTTTGACAGTTAGCGCGTCTCGCCCTAAAATTGCGGGTTTATGTCGACCCCTTTACAAGATTATATAAAACCGCTCAGTTTCTGTGACCGTGGTGAACAGCTCAAAGGGATTATGCCGTTGACTGGAATGAGTCGTTTGGCTGATTCATTGTGCCACCAAAATGGAGAGGTCGAAATAGAGCTGGCATTTGATATTGATTTATCGGGCAACCGAATTTTGCGTGGACATCTAAAAACGAGCCTGGCGCTGGAATGCCAGCGCTGTATGAAGGCAGTCGCAACGCCGATTGAGACAGATATCTCATTGGTGTTTGTTGATTCGACAGTAGCGAATAAGCAACTTTTTAGTGAATATGATCCTTATATTCTTAATGAGCCGACGCTCGTAATACGTGAGCTGGTGGAAGATGAACTCATTTTGGCGCTGCCGATTGTGACATTTCATGCTGAGGATGAATGCGCAGTTGCTGTGCTTCAAGCTGTCGAGGAAGTTGAGGTGCTGCAACCGGTTGAAGAGAAAAAACCCAACCCATTTGGTGCGTTGGCTGGATTGAAAAAAGTGAAACCTGATGATGAATGATCGTCAATGGTAGAAGCTATTAGTGTTTCGTCACACAGCACTTATAAAGTTGTGACAAGTTAAGTGTAAGTGAGATCTTTATACGAGCAGTGATTTTGTTCTTTGGCAAGGCAAAAGCGCACGCAATGAGGGAGTTTATGACTATAAATGACCGATTGTGTACGTTTTTAACGGCCGCCAGAGGGCGGCAAAGGAACAATCGTGCAAAGATCTCTAACTGTTTTAGTTTTTAAGGAGTAGTTAGCATGGCTGTACAAAAGAGTAAAAAATCAACTTCAAGACGTGGCATGCGTCGTTCACATGATGCACTAACAGGTAAGACCCTGTCTGTTGACGCCAATTCAGGTGAGACTCATCTGCGCCACCACGTCACGGCTGATGGTTTCTACAAAGGCAAAAAAGTCGTCGAGCGCGCAGGCGAATAGACCTTGGGTCTAACCATTGCGCTTGATGCGATGGGAGGCGATCATGGCCCAGTCGTGATCGTTCCCGCCGCGCTTAATGCATTAAAGAAAAATAGCGACCTCAAACTGATCCTGGTTGGCGATCAGGCCCAACTGATGGCGGCGCTGCAACAGCAGGGCGGTGATGTGGGTGAACGCCTGACGATCCAGCACGCCTCTCAACAGGTAGCGATGGATGAGTCGCCAGCTCTAGCGCTGCGTGGCAAAAAAGATTCATCGATGCGTGTTGCGATTAACCTGGTGAAAAATGGTAGCGCTTCAGCTTGCGTTAGCGCAGGTAATACCGGCGCCTTGATGGCGACGGCTCGTTTTGTATTGAAGACACTGCCGGGGATTGATCGCCCAGCGATTATTTCAACCTTACCTGCGATCAAAGGGCATACCCATATGCTAGATCTGGGTGCCAATGTTGATTCAACCGCTGAACATCTATTTCAGTTTGCGCTGATGGGCTCTGTCCTCACCAGTGCCGTTGGAAATATTGAATGTCCAACGGTTGGCTTGCTCAATATTGGTTCGGAGGAGATGAAGGGCAATGAGCGGGTCAAAGAGGCGGCGCAATTATTGACAGACAGTGACAATATTAACTATGTCGGTTTTGTTGAAGGTGATGATATCTTCAAGGGTACGGTTGATATTGTTGTCTGTGATGGCTTTGTTGGTAATGTCGCACTGAAGACCTGTGAAGGGGTCGCCAAGATGTTAAGTAGCTCTCTGAAAGAGGAGTTTTTGCGTACCCCGTTGACCAAGCTTGCGGCGTTCTGTGCAAAACCGGTGCTGAATGCTTTTCGCGCTAAATATGATCCACGTAATTATAATGGTGCTAGTTTTGTCGGTCTGACTGGCATTGTGGTTAAAAGTCATGGCGGCGCGGATGAACTTTCATTTGAGACGGCAATACGTGAAGCCATTACCGAAGTGGAAAAAGATGTGCCGCACCTGATCGGTAATCAGCTTGAGTCACTATTAACCAGAAGGCAGGTAAGCTGATGAATTCACGTATCGCAGGGACGGGCGGTTATCTTCCAGAAAACGTCATGACCAATGCGGATTTGGAAAAGCTGGTTGAGACTTCGGATGAGTGGATTGAGGAACGTACCGGCATCAGGCAGCGTCATATCGCAGTGGCAGGTGAAACCACCTGCGACCTGGCCGAGAAGGCTGCGCGACAAGCCATTGAAGCGGCGGGGTTAACCGAGCAGGATATTGACCTGATTATTGTGGCAACGACGACGCCTGATCGTATATTTCCGAGTACTGCGTGTCTGTTGCAGGCACGGCTTGATATCCATGGTTGCGCCGCCTTTGATGTGCAGGCGGTATGTACCGGTTTTGTTTATGCACTGAGCGTGGCTGAAAAATTTATTCGTACAGGTAGTGCCACGCGTGCGCTGGTGGTCGGTGCTGAAACGACTTCTCGTATTATAGACTGGAGCGATCGTAGCACCTGTGTGTTGTTTGGTGATGGTGCGGGTGCGGTGGTACTTGAAGCGACTGACGCACCGGGTATTCTCTCAACCCATCTGCATGCTGATGGTGCTTATCGTGATCTGTTGACAGTGCCTGAAGGTGTTTCTCAGGGATTTGCAAAAATGCAGGCGGGTGAAGCCTATATCACTATGCAGGGCAATGAAGTCTTTAAGATGGCGGTTAAAACACTCGGTCGTATCGTCGATGAGACCCTTGCCGCGAACGATATGCAAAAAAGCGATATTAACTGGCTGATTCCACATCAGGCCAATATTCGTATTATTAAAGCGACCGCGAAGAAATTGAATATGTCGATGGAGCAGGTGGTCGTGACGGTTGATCACCATGGTAATACCTCGGCGGCCTCGATTCCGTTAGCGCTTGATGTTGCGGTGCGTGATGGCCGTATTAAACGCGGCGAAACATTATTGCTTGAAGCCTTTGGTGGTGGTTTTACCTGGGGCTCGGCACTGCTTAAGTACTAATTCTTTGATTTATCTGATTTAATCCGGATTCATTTCTCATGAGTAAAAAAATCGCTTTTGTCTTTCCAGGCCAGGGTTCTCAGGCCATTGGTATGTTGTCTGAGATTGCTGCTGCCGATCCGGTTATCGAGCAGACCTTCGCGCAGGCCTCTGAAGTTTTAGGGTATGACTTGTGGCAGCTGGTTCAAAATGGCCCTGACACTGAACTTAATCAGACCGATAAAACGCAACCTGCAATGCTGGCCGCAGGCGTTGCGATGTATCGCGTCTGGCAAAATAATTCAGGTATCACACCAAGCGTAATGGCGGGACATAGTTTGGGTGAATACACCGCATTAGTCTGTTCAGGTGCCATCTCATTTGCAGTTGCAATTGATCTCGTTGAAAAGCGTGGCCGTTTTATGCAGCAGGCGGTGCCCGCTGGTGAAGGGGCAATGGCGGCGATTTTGGGGCTGGATGATGCGCAGGTGATCAAATGCTGTGAAGAGGCGGCAGAGGGTGAAATCATCTCGGCAGTCAATTTCAATACGCCTGGGCAGGTAGTGGTCGCAGGTGCGGCTGCGGCTGTTGAGCGTATTACTGGTATTGCTAAAGCAGCGGGTGCTAAACGCGCACTGATATTGCCAGTCAGTGTGCCGTCTCATTGCGAGCTGATGCGTCCTGTAGCAGAACAGATGAAGCGACTGCTAGCTGCTGTGGAAATCACAGCACCTTCGATTCCTGTCATCCACAATGCTGACGTTGCAGCTCATCAATCGGCAGATGCGATACGAGACGCGTTGCTACGACAGCTGTATAATCCCGTTCGTTGGGTTGAGAGCGTACAGCAGATCGCTGCTAGCGATATTGATACGTTAGTTGAATGCGGACCGGGTAAGGTACTCGCTGGCATGAATAAGCGTATTGACCGTAGCATGACGGCGCTACCGATCTTTAATCCTGCAAGCCTTGAAAAAGCGATTGCAACCGTAACAGCAGAAGGTTAATAGAGATGGAAAATGAAATTGTTTTAGTCACGGGTGCCTCCCGGGGGATTGGACGAGCCATTGCACTCGCACTAGGTAAAAAAGGAGCAACTGTGATTGGCACTGCCACGTCAGAGAATGGCGCACAAAACATCGCTAAATATCTGGATGAAAACAGTGTTAAAGGCGCTGGTGAGGTGTTAAATGTCACTGCTCAAGACTCTATTGATAGATTGCTCAAGACGGTGACCGAAAAATTTGGTGCGCCGACTATCTTGGTGAATAACGCAGGTATTACCCGCGATAATCTTTTGATACGGATGAAAGAAGATGAGTGGGATGACATCATCAATACTAATCTGAGTTCTGTTTATCGCCTGAGCAAGTCTTGCCTGCGTGCCATGATGAAGACACGTAGTGGTAAAATCGTTAATATTGCATCTGTCGTTGCGTTGACCGGTAACCCTGGACAGTGTAACTATGCCGCTGCGAAGTCTGGCATGATCGGCTTTAGCAAAGCGCTGGCGCGTGAAGTGGCTTCTCGCGGCATTACGGTTAATTGTGTTGCGCCCGGTTTTATCGAAACAGACATGACACATGAATTGCCAGAAAAACAGAAAGAGGCGCTGCTGCAGTCGATTCCATTGAATCGATTAGGCCGTCCAGAAGAGATTGCTGGTGCGGTTGAATACTTGACTTCATCAGTAGGAAATTACATTACCGGCGAGACGATTAACGTCAATGGTGGGATGTATATGGCTTAATAGATGCGCTGGCATTTATCATGAGTTAATAAAGGCGCATAGTTAGAGTGGGATTTGTGGGTTGGTGGTGATTTTTTGTAGCCAATCGCAAGGGTTTACAATAGAATACGGCCGCAGCCCCGTTTTATGGGTTTAATTTCCTGGGAGGAAAATTTGTCATGAGTACTGTTGAAGAACGCGTCAGCAAAATTGTTGTTGAACAGCTAGGTCACCAGCGAAGCATCTTTTGTAGATGATCTAGGGGCCGATTCACTCGATACCGTTGAGCTGGTAATGGCGCTTGAAGAAGAATTCGAGTGTGAGATTCCTGATGATGAAGCAGAGAAGATCACCACCGTTAAGCAAGCGGTTGACTACATCAACTCTACTAATAGCTGATTTAGTTGTATGCTCGGGGCCGTATTTCACCTTTGTGGTGGGATCGGCCTTTTGTATTTCAGGGGCTAGAGAGAAGCCTTGTATAATAAGTCTTTAAGTAACATCGTATTAATGTTGGAGTGTAGATAGGGTGGCTGATAAACGTCGTGTCGTAATCACAGGCTTGGGAATGGTTTGCCCGGTTGGTTTGAATGTTTCCGCTTCATGGGCAAATATCCTGGCGGGGAAAAGTGGTATTCGCGCGCTAACCCATTTTGATGTCGAACGTTTTAGTACTCGTTTTGGTGGTTCTGTTTGGGGTTTTGATATCAGCGAATATATGAGCGCTAAACAAGCCAAGAAGATGGACCCATTCATGCACTACGGTGTGGCGGCGGGGCATCAGGCATTTGTCGATTCTGGACTAGCAGTCACTGACGAAAATGCTCACCGCATCGGTGTTTCAATCGGTTCTGGTATCGGTGGTGTGTCCGGCATCGAGAAGGGCTATGATACCTTCCAGAAGAGCGGCCCACGTCGCATCTCTCCATTCTTTGTGCCGAGTAACATTATCAATATGATTTCGGGGAATCTTTCGATCATGCACGGCCTGAAAGGACCGAATCTTGCGATCGTTACCGCTTGCTCAACCGGTACCCACAGCATTGGGGACGCGGCGCGCATCATCGAGTATGGGGATGCCGATGTGATGGTGGCAGGGGGTGCTGAGATGGCAACATCGCCAACAGGACTAGGTGGCTTCTGTGCAGCACGTGCGCTCTCGACCAATAATGACGATCCCGCAGGAGCGAGTCGTCCGTGGGATTTAAATCGCGACGGCTTTGTACTGAGTGATGGTGCCGGTGTTGTCACACTTGAAGAGTACGAACATGCTAAGGCGCGTGGTGCGAAGATCTACGCCGAAGTGATTGGTTACGGCATGAGTGGTGACGCTTACCATATGACCTCACCATCAGAAGGCGGTGAGGGTGCGATGCGCTGCATGCAGAATGCAATGCGTAATGCGGGCATTAATCCTGACGAGATTGATTACATCAATGCTCATGGCACCTCAACATCCGCTGGTGATTGTGCTGAAACGATGGCGCTTAAGAGCGCCTTTGGTGATCATGCCAATAAGCTTGCGGTGAGCTCAACCAAGTCAATGACTGGCCATTTGTTAGGTGCTGCTGGCGGGATTGAGGCAATCTTTTCTGCACTTGCTATTTATCACCAGGTTGCACCACCAACGATTAATCTTGAGACACCTGACCCTGAGTGTGATCTTGATTTTGTACCGCACAGCGCACGTGAAATGAAGATCGATATTGCGATGTCTAACTCGTTCGGTTTTGGTGGTACCAACAGTACCTTGATCTTCAAAAAAGTTTAATTCAATGTTTGGCTGCATCAACGCAGACCACCATACATAAATAGCATGATGGTGAATAAAAATGATTGTCGCAGTCGTGATGACAACGTCGTAGAGCAGAGGGAATATGCCGCGGCATTGGATTTAATCGCACTTCACGAAACAGACCCCGAACGTTATCCGTATCTATTGCAAAGTGTTGCTGCGGGCCCCGTTCAGGCACGCTTCGATATTCTCTTTGCTTACCCCGCTGAAACATTAGCACTCAAATTCGACGGCACGCTACAGCAGGGTGCTCAGCGACTGTCAGATAATGATTTCCTGAAACAGCTTGATAGCTGGTGGCAGCAAGAAACTTGCGAGAGTAATCATGCAATCGATCTGCCTTTTTATGGCGGCTGGTTTCTTTACCTGGGTTATGAACTGGCCGCACAGATTGAACCAGGTTTAACACTGCCGATGAAAGGCTTTGCAAAACAACTGCCGGTTGCCTATGCGACGCGTATCCCGGCGGCAATCATTAGAGACCACCATCACAATAAAAATTGGCTAATCGCTGAGAGTGGCCATGCCGAACTGCTGGATGTGATGCAACAAGATGTCGAGTCGCTTGTACTATCAAAGACTAAAATAACAGATACACCTTTTGTGACAACACTGATTGAAGATGAACCTGCGCGTTACTTGAATGCTGTCGAGAAGGTTAAGCAGTACATTATTGATGGCGATGTGTTTCAGGCAAACCTGTCGCGTGAATGGCGCGGTGAAATGGTTGATGGCATCTCTGCTACTGATATTTATCGCAGACTATGCCAGCAAAACCCAGCCCCTTTCGCAGGCCTTGCCTGTTACCTGGATAGCGCGGTGATTAGTTCTTCGCCCGAGCGCCTTGTTGACCTGAAAGCGGGACAGGTGTCGACGCGCCCGATTGCCGGAACACGCCCTCGTGCAAACAATGACAGTGATGATCTGGCGCTCGCTGACGCATTAATGCAGCACCCTAAAGAGCGTGCTGAACATATCATGCTGATTGATCTTGAACGTAATGACCTCGGGCGTGTGTGTGAACCGGGCACAATCGAAGTAGATGAATTTATGGTGCTTGAGTCTTATGCACATGTGCATCACATCGTCTCCAATGTTTGTGGTACCAAGCGTGAGGAGATCTCACCGGGTGGAGTCATTCGTGCGCTATTTCCCGGTGGCACGATTACGGGTTGCCCCAAGGTGCGCTGTATGGAGATTATTGCGCAATTGGAGCAGACCACGCGCGGCGCTTATACTGGCGCGATGGGCTACCTTAACCGTGATGGCAGTATGGATCTCAATATTTTGATTCGCACCATTGTTACTGAAGGCAGGGCGCTTAGCCTGCGTGCGGGTGCTGGCATTGTTGCAGATTCCAATGCCGCTGCTGAACTGATTGAGACCCGCATCAAAGCGCGTGGCCTGCTGCGTGCGCTGGGTGTGAATGATGCTGATTAACGGTATCGTGACAGATTTACTGCCTGCCAGTGACCGTGGCCTGCAATATGGTGATGGTCTGTTTGAAACCATCGCAGTGGTTGATGGTGAACCGCAATTATGGGCCGCACACATGGCGCGCCTCGCCACCGGGTGTGAAGTGTTACAGTTGCCACCACCCGAGAACGAGCTGTTATTGCAGGAGGTGCGGCAACTCTGCGCCAAGGGCAAAAAAACCATTCTGAAGATTATTATGACGCGAGGAAGCGGGGGACGTGGCTACCGCTTTCCAGAAAACGTTGCAGTAACACGACTGCTCTCTGTCCATCCGTGGCCTGATTATCCGTCTACGCACTACCAGCACGGTATCACCGCGACGGTCTGCGACACCCGCCTCGCTAGTCATTCCGCACTTGCTGGAATCAAACATCTGAATCGTCTGGAGCAGGTACTCGCTCGTAACGAGTGGCAGGGCAATGATATTCACGAAGGGTTGATGTTAGATCACCATGACAATGTGATTGAAGGGACGATGAGTAATCTTTTTATTATCGAAGGTGACACGCTTATCACCCCATATCTGAATGAATGCGGTATTAATGGCGTGATGCGTGAAACGGTACTGGCATTGGCAATCCGGCTGAATATTACAACATGTATCGAAACCGTCTCGCTCGCGCGTTTAAAGGCGGCCTCAGCTTGCTTTGTCACCAATAGCATCATTGGCCTCTGGCCGCTACGCGCGCTTGATGATATAACCTATCAACCAGCCAAGATGACACAGGATCTGATCCGGGCACTTAGCGAACAACACTTAATAACGATAGCAACCTGATGAAAAATGTAATTGGAAAACTAATCGGCTTTGTGCTGTTGCTCGTCAGTTTTGTTGGCGGCTGGTTTATGCTGGAATTCCAGACCTTCAACCGTGGTTCACTTTCAAACACCACTTTTGCCCCGCTGAGTTACACCATTAAATCGGGTGCTAATCTTTCATCCGTTGCCAATGAACTGCATCAACATGGTTTTATGGAGCATCCGCGTTATTGGGTCTGGTTCGCCAGGTGGGAGGGGGATGCAGATAAAATCAAGGCAGGGGAGTATGCAATTGCACCGCAGATGACGCCGCGTCAGTTACTGGCACTGTTTGTCTCAGGCAAGGTGATTGATTACACTTTGACCATTCCAGAAGGGTGGACCTTTCGCCAGATGATTAAGGCACTGCATCAGCATGATAAAATCAAAAAGACACTGCTTGATGGTGATGGCAAATTACTGGATAACACAGCGATCATGACGCGGCTGCGACTGTCAGAAAAACACCCGGAGGGGATGTTCTACCCAGACACCTATCATTTCACCAATAATACAACGGATGTTGCGATGCTACAGCGTGCCTTTAAACAGATGCAGCAGCGCCTGGATGATGAGTGGCAAAATCGCGCGCCCAATCTGCCCTATAAAAATAGCTATGAAGCGTTGATCATGGCATCGATCATCGAAAAAGAGACTGCAGCAGCAGAAGAGCGTGAACAGATTGCGGGAGTTTTTGTGCGTCGTCTGAATAAACGGATGCGACTACAAACGGATCCAACCGTTATCTATGGATTAGGGGAGAGCTTTGATGGCAATATTCGAAAACGCGACCTGCGGGCGATGAACCCTTACAATACCTATAAAATAAAAGGGCTGCCACCGACACCCATTGCACTGCCGGGTGGTGACTCGATCTACGCTGCATTGCATCCAGCACCAGGCAAGACGCTCTATTTTGTCTCACGTGGTGATGGCACCCATCAGTTCTCAGTGACCAATGCAGAGCACAATGTGGCGGTCAGAAAATATCAGTTAAAAAAGCGCTAAACTAAAGTGCATGAGTAGCATCATCATATGTACAAAGAACGATCACATGGCCGTTTTATCACCGTTGAAGGGACGGAAGGGGTGGGTAAAAGCAGCAATATCACTTTTATTCAAGAGACCTTACAAAAGGCAGGCATCGATGTTGTGGCGACTCGTGAACCGGGTGGCACCCAGCTAGGCGAAGAGGTACGTGAAATGCTGCTCGACCATCGCCACAGCGGCATGAGTGTTGATGCTGAACTACTGTTGATGTTTGCCGCACGTGCGCAACATATTGAGCAAGTGATTCAACCGGCGCTGAAGCAAGGCCAGTGGGTGTTGTGTGACCGTTTTACCGATGCCACCTATGCTTACCAGGGCGGTGGACGCGGCATACCCAATGAACGCATCGCCACTCTTGAGCGTTGGGTGCAGGATACATTACGACCGGATATGACGGTGCTGCTCGATTTGCCGGTTGAGATTGGACTGGCACGCGCAGCAGAGCGTGGTGTGGCTGATCGTTTCGAAAAAGAGCAGCAGACCTTTTTCGAGCAGGTGCGTCAGGCTTATCTTGTACAGGCACAAAAAACCCCGGAACGTTATCGTATTATCGATGCCTCACGTACACTTGACGAAGTACAGCAGCAAATTGCAGCGGTGTTACAGCTTATATTAGAGGAACAAGGCGCATGAGTGCCGTACTGCCATGGCAACAGTCGCAGTGGGATAACCTGCTGTCGCGTATTGCTCAGGATAACCTGCCACATGCGCTGCTGCTGACAGGGCGACGTGGCGTTGGCAAACAGCGTTTAGCACTGCAACTTGCAGCACGACTACTCTGTACCGAGGAGCAGCCGGAGCCGTGTGGTCAGTGCAAAGGGTGTCGCCTGATCTTAGCTGGCACCCATCCCGATTTAAAGGTAATACAACCACTAGAAGATAAAAGCGTCATCAGCGTCGACCAGATACGTGAATTAAGCCACTATCTGTCACTCACAGCTCTGTGTGGCGGCTACCAGGTGGTGCTGATCTCACCAGCTGATGCGATGAACGTAAATGCGGCCAATAGCCTGTTAAAGACACTCGAAGAGCCACCGGCTAACACCTTATTGTTGTTGATGAGCGACCGGCCGTCGGCACTCACCGCCACGATCCGTAGCCGCTGTCAGGTTATCAACTTTGCAAAGCCAGCACATGATAGCGCGCTGACCTGGTTAAAAAACCAGCAGCCAGAGTTGGATGCCCAAGTCGCCAATACAGTGCTTGAATTGGCAGATGGCGCACCGCTTCGTGCCGCTGAAATGGTTGCGCAAGGGGCCCTTGATCAACGCACTGAAATGCTCGATGACCTAGAACAAATCGTGGCAGGGCGCTGTGATCCAATTGAAATTGCTAAGAAATGGCTAAAGTTAGGGAAAAAAGAATCGTTATATTGGGTATACGGATGGCTGGTCGATATGGTGCGCATGAAGGTGGCAGATCAACCACCTTACATTGCAAATGCCGACGTTGCACCACGTCTCAGTAAGATGGCCGCTACGATAGCGCTGCCACTGCTCTACAAAAGGCTAGATCAGGTCAGTGAAGCGCTTAGGCTAGCCGATAATCAGTCCATAAACGCAGGACTATTACTGGAAGGGGTGTTGATTGGCTGGACACCACGGTGCTGAGGCGATTAATAAACCAAGTTAAATTAGAAATGGATTAGCGTAGACAATGGCTGAAGAGAAAAAATCAAGGCAAGGTATTTTATCTCTCGCAATTAAAGACAAGGGGGCGCTCTATGCCGCCTATATGCCATTTTTACTCGGTGGTGGTATCTTTATCCCATCCAATAAACCCTACAGACTTGGCGATGAAGTCTTTATGTTGTTAACCCTGATGGATGAAACAGAAAAGATGCCCGTTGTCGGGCGTGTTGCCTGGATCAACCCCATTGGAGCGCAAGGCAACCGTATTGCAGGTATCGGAGTGCAGTTTACAGACAAAGATGGTGAATCAGTCCGCAATAAAATTGAAACCTATCTTGCCGGGGCACTAAAATCTGAGCGCATGACACACACTATGTAAACAGTTACCGCTTAAGCGACTTTTTTCACTGATGCTATTCAGGCTTTAGCACGTTATAATCTGGCACTTCAAAAGACCATTCAATGAATCATTAAAGCAGAGAATTCCACCATGTCACTGATTGACTCGCACTGTCATCTAGATCGGCTCGCACTTGAAAAGATGGGTACCGATTTAGATGGAGCTGTTGCACTGGCAAAGGAAAGTGGCGTTGAGCAGATGTTATGTGTCTCAATTAATCTTGAGAATTTTCCTGAGGTTCTTAGAATATCCCATTGTTATGAAAATATATTTTCATCTGTTGGTGTTCATCCAAGCGATGAGAGTGAAGAGCCATCGCTCGAACAGCTGATTAAATTAGCAGACGACCCCAAGATCATCGCGATTGGCGAAACCGGACTCGATTATTTCTATAACGAAGGTGATCTTGAGTGGCAGCGTGAGCGTTTCAGGGTGCATATCCGAGCGGCAATCGCCACCGGTAAGCCGCTAATTATTCACACCCGAGAGGCAGAAGCGGACACGTTAGCCATTATGCGAGAAGAAGGCGCAGATAAAATTGGTGGCGTGATGCACTGTTTTACGGGTTCTCTGGGAATGGCCCAAGAGTGTCTTGATCTTGGGTTCTATATCTCATTTTCAGGCATTGTGACATTTCGCAATGCAGATGAGCTGCGTGAAGTCGCCAGGATGGTGCCAGAAGATCGCATGTTGATCGAGACCGATGCGCCATATTTAACACCGGTACCGAAACGAGGGAAACCAAACCATCCCGCGCTAGTTAAGCATGTAGCAGAACATATTGCGGAACAGCGGGGTGTTTCGTTTGAACAGATAGCAGAGGCGACGAGCGCTAATTTTCGGCGTCTATTTGGTACGCCGTCCATCTGATAATTTGTAAGCCTCCTTACTGGCTTCATCATCTGCAGGCATGTGAAGCCTCAGGAAAAGGCATTGCCGCGTATGCCAGACAGAACGCAGCGGCACTCAGCTGCCGCGTGCCACACTGGCTAACTGGATGATTCAGGCAGGCACCTTGTCCAACCGGTGGTACTTTATGATGATGACCCCGGACGCAGTGCGGCAGTCCCC
>QIJH01000243.1 GCA_003232725.1 Chromatiaceae bacterium
GGTAACTACTCAGCGAGTAGTCAAAATTAACAGTGGCTGCTCAGATCGCCCATGAAATCTGCCAGTTCAAGGCGAAAAATGTGAGTTTACATGTGTAAATGATCATTTTTTAACGCTGAATTGGTGGATTTCATGGGTTAACTGAGTAGTTACAATTAGCGATAATTGGTAGTGGTATGGCAATAATAAATAGAAGTGCACTGGTACGTTATTCCGCCAGCCAGATGTTTGCATTGGTGGATGATATAGAAGCGTATCCTGATTTTCTGCCGTGGTGTAAATCGGCGATAGAATTAAGCCGGGATGAGGATGAGGTGCGTGCCAGACTTGAGCTGTCGCGCGCAGGTATCCATAAGAGTTTTTCAACCTGTAACCGTCTGCAGCCGGGAAAGATGATTGAGATGCGCCTGCTGGAAGGGCCGTTTAAACATCTGGAAGGTTTTTGGCGTTTTGAGCGCCTGGGTGATGAGGCATGCAAGATTTCATTAGATTTAGAGTTTGAATTTTCGAATAAAATATTGGAAGTGACGTTGGGGCCGATTTTTAATCAGATCGCAAACTCCCTGGTGGATGCATTTTGTGAACGTGCGGTGACAAGTTATGGCAGACCCTGATGTGAGCGCCGTGGTGGCGGTTGAGAAAAAAGATGAGAACAGTGTTAAGAAGATTGAGGTTGAAGTGGCATATGCACTGCCGCATGAGCAGGTGATTTTGACATCGGTGATTAGTGAGGGCGGCACGGTGGAAGAGGCGATTAAGCACTCCGGTATTCTGGTGTGTTATCCTGAGATCGACATGGCGGTGAATAAGCTTGGTGTGTTTGGCAAGATGGCCAAGATGGCGACCGTGTTGCGCGTGGGAGATCGAGTCGAGATCTATCGCCCCTTGATTGCTGATCCGAAAGTGGTGCGTCGTCAGCGTGCTGCTGAGGGTAAGCGGATGAAAAAGGGCGGCGGCGATCTGAAAGAGGGTGAAGGAAAAACGGCTAAGGCGGCTGTTGCGGATACACTTCAAGCGGCCAAGGCAGTTAAATCAGAGGTCGTGGCACCTGCTAGAGCGGCGCTAGCAAAGGATGATTCGGCTGTGCCGCCTGATCAGGCAAAAAAATAGCCAGCCACTTAACGTGCCGGTAGCTCTTCTAGTGGAGTGTTGCTGTCGATGCTGTTGAGGCGCTCGCCATCAAAAATCAGGGTGACCCGGTATTGGCTGCGTGGTTCGCCGCTTTTGCCCGATTTGAATGTATGGACATAATCCCAGCGGTTTTTGCGAAATGGATCGATAATCATTGGTTTACCCATCAGGTGGATGATTTCATCACGGTGCATGCCAATTTTTAGCTGTGACATCATCTCTTGTGAGACAATATTCCCTTGCTGAATATCCACTCTATGGACTGTACAGCCAGCACTAAGTACCAGGATTAATAGGGATAAAACGATTTTAAAATTATTTTTCATATAGGGTTGTCTTGCAATATTCATTACTAGTATGGTGTTTCTCTTGCCCGCGCGACCGAAGATGGTTTGTACGGGATGATTTAGCAGGATTTCATGCCGCAGTGGCGGTATGGTGACAAAGGATATCATAGTGGAAAATTTGAATTTGAAAAAAGCTGGGCTTAAGGTTACATTGCCTCGCGTTAAGATTTTAGAAATTCTCGAAAGGAAAGGCAATAAGCGCCATATGACGGCGGAAGATGTCTATAAGGCTCTGATTGAATCTGGCGAAGATGTCGGGCTGGCAACGGTTTACCGTGTTTTGACGCAGTTTGAGGCGGCAGGACTAGTGATACGCCTCCATTTTGAGGAAGGCCATTCGGTATTTGAGCTGGATGCGGGGGAACATCATGACCATATTGTGTGTGTTGAATGTGGCAAGGTGGATGAGTTTGTTGATGAGCTGATTGAAGCGCGTCAGGAAGAGATTGCCAAAAAGGCAGGATATAAAATTACCGACCATTCGCTCTATATATACGGTGTTTGTGGTGAATGCCAAGCAAAATGAGCGGTCAGTTTAACCATGAGCAAAAAATACGAAGGTAAAGGGGTGTTGCACAAAGGTGATGCGAGAACCTCGCCTTACCCTGTCAGTCGATTGGGCGCGGCGGTTGACCTGGTGGATATTGCGCGAGAGATTTCAACGGCGGATAGCCACATCAATACCCGCGTTTCATCCAAACTGGAATTAATCGCAGATCAAATTCGCCATCTGCAGAGTGAAGCGCGTTCGGTACTTGAGACTGCGCAACGAGACCAAGCGTTACACCACGCGCAGTGTCATTTTAAACGCATCCCCGGCAAGCTTTACCATCTCTATCAGCGAGCGGATGATTCCACTTATTTTTCAATGCTTGGGCCTGATGAGTGGGGCGGTAAACCACCACACCCTTTTAGTGCTAGTTATCGTTTAGAAAACGATATGTCATGGACGTCGGAGTCTGAGATGAATCGGCCAGATGATAGCCGCGAGCTTGTGCAGCATTTGTTGGATGGTGCTGATTGACTCGGCTTTTCCTTTGAACACTCTTAAATTCCCGACACTGTCTATCTTGACAGTGTCGGTTGAAGCCTGCAGACTGATTATTAGCGTTTCTCGTACGCTACCCGTCTGCGGAAAGGGCTGAGCCCAGCGAGTGGTTGTTAAATTACTGATATCTAAAATACGATCTTTTTACCGTTGGGCGGATGCGGTTTTTTAGGAGATTCGTATGTCTAAAGAGATTCAGGCTCAACACCGCTACGCGAACAATTTAGCTCAGGCTGAAATATTACTGGCTGCTTACTTAAGCGGTGATGCTAATGCGGTTGCCCATGTTCAGAATAATCACCCGCAAGGCCAAGAAGATGGTTTTGTCCCAACACTTCAAGATGCTCGTTTGATTGTGTCGGCTGCCTCGACTAAGGTTCGTCGATTATCACTTGAGAAGTTGAAAAAAGTGGCCAAGGATCTGCTCAAAGCATTGAAGGAGGGTAATCCCGATGCCCTTGAACGCTTCCAGCATAATCATCCAAACGCACAAGAGATGTCTACATCAGCGCTTAAGTTAGCTGATGCACAGTGGGTTATTGCGCGCGAAAATGGCATGATAAGTTGGCCCCGCCTGAAGGCACATGTGGCGCTTATGAGGAGGATTGAAACACCAGTTCAGCGAGCGCGCCTTGTCTTAGATCGAGATATGACGACGATTCATATTCGTTGCGGTAGCGACATCAAGGCAGCCTTACCTGAGGCGGGTTTTAAGGGAGAATTCCTGGAGATTAGTAACCCATTTCCGCAGGGAAAGGTAGTCGCGTTTGATCCACTTGAATGTTTTGTTGATGCTCGCGCGGATTTTATCATGCAGAGCTATGGTGGTGATGTAGCGCCAGAATGGATAGAAAATACGGCAGATGAAATTAGACATGTTGAGACTGTGCTACGTTCACTGCCTGACGCTGTTGAACGCATTGCATTATGGTTTGAACACGACCCTTTTGATCAATTGTGTCTTGCCTATGTATTGGCACATCTTGCAGAGATTGAGTTGGGTAATGCAAAGGTTGAGTTGATTTTGGCAGAGGGCTTTCCTGGTGTTAAGCACTTTATTGGCATCGGTCAGCTCTGCCGACAGCCTGAAAATTTGATTCCATTGTGGCAGGAACGGATCAATGTGAATGCGGCTATGATTGCCTTTGGTACACGTTGCTGGAAAGCCTTTGTTGCCAGTGACCCAACTATGTTATGGCAGTTAACACGAGAGCAGAAATCGCCTATGCCGCTTATGCAACTCGCCTTTCAGCGGATGTTGCAGGAGCTACCCTGGCTTGATGATGGATTAAGCCTCACCGAGAGGCTTGCGTTAAAGATCATTAATAAAGAGGGGCCGGTGACGTTGAATAAGGTGTTTCAGTTTTTGATGACAGAGCTGGAACCATTGCCATACCTGGGGGATGTGATGTTTCTTTCTGCGGTACGTCCTTTGTGGAATGGAAAAATAACGGCTTTGTCGGTGATTTCGCGTGATGTGACAAAACCGCCATTACAACAGGAACTGCTCTGTGTTAACGAAGTCGGTAAGGCGTTGTTGGCTAGCGAGCAACATTGGTTGGCGCTTAAGGCCAGTGATGAACCTTCAGAACGATGGGTGGGAGGAGTATCAAGTAATGCTGCTGGCCGCTGCTGGCACTGGTCTGAGCAACAAAAGCAGCCTGTTTTGTTTTCCTATACGTAGTGAGAGAGTCATTGTGCAGTCTATATTTATACACAACAGGCAAAAGGAACTGAGATGAGTCACGATGAAAAAACGTTAAACAAGTCTGCTAATCGTCTATTTGATGATGTGTTGCAGGTCAATCTAGTGCGTCGCAAGGTGTTAACGGGTGGTCTGGCGTTGGCTGCAGGTTCATTTTTTTTCGGGGTGTCGGGTGCGGCATCTACAACAACTGGTGGGATCAAAGCGGCAAATGTCGCGACGGGAAAACGACGTAAAAATGGCCTGATCAATTTTAATCCGGTTAAGCTGGCAGATGGCAATGGACCGTGGCCGATGATCTCATCCGATTATAAATTTGATGTGTTGATTCCATGGGGTGAACCGCTCCAGCCGGGAGGGCCATCGTTTAGCCATCCGCCGAGCGCTGATGAACAGGCAAACCAGATTGGTATTGGCCATGATGGGATGTGGTTTTTCCCGATTAAGGGCAGCAGTGAACATGGGTTACTGGCGATCAATCATGAGTTTGGCCATAATCAGCATGTGCTGGGTAAGCCTAATCCTGAGAGCCTTGAAGATGTGCGTACTTCACAGCATGCTCATGGTGTCTCTGTTGTTGAGATTAAAAAAATTAAAGGTCAGTGGCAAACTGTGGCGAGCAGTGCGTCACGTCGTATTCATGTGAATACCCCCGTTGCTTTCAGCGGGCCAGTGGCGGGCCATCCGCTATTAAATACGCGGGCCGGAAATGAGCCAATGGGAACGGTGAATAACTGTTCGAGTGGTTACACCCCATGGGGCACGTATTTGACCTGTGAAGAGAATTTTAACGGTTATTTTGGTGCGAAAGGTGACTGGAGCCCGAATGAGTCACAGCTGCGTTACGGTTTTAGTGGCGATGGCTTTGGTTACGGTTGGCATGATTATGACCCACGTTTTGATCTTGCGAATGAGGGTTTTCACAACGAAGAGCATCGCTTTGGTTGGGTGGTTGAGATTGATCCGATGGATGCGACACAGAAACCAGTGAAGCGCACCGCGTTGGGACGTTTTAAACATGAGGGGATTGCGTTAACAGTCGGGCGTGATGGCCGTGTTGTTGGTTATATGGGTGATGACCAGCGTTTTGATTATATTTATAAATTTGTCTCTGATGACAACCATGAATCAATGCGTGCGCGGGGCATCAGCCCGCTGGATGATGGTGTGCTTTATGCGGCGCGGTTTAATGATGATGGCAGCGGTGAATGGTTACCGCTGACGATTGATAACCCGGCATTGGCGGCACGTTTTGCGAGCCAGGCTGCGTTGATGATTGATACGCGAATTGCGGCTGATATTGTGGGTGCCACCCCAATGGACCGTCCAGAGTGGACAACCGTTGCACCTAATGGTGAAGTCTATTGCACGCTAACCAATAACAGCCGCCGCACCACTGCGGATGCTGCCAATCCAATGGCTCCCAATAACGATGGGCATATCATTAAGTGGTGCGATTCAGAACAGCACACCGGTACCACTTTTGAGTGGGATATTTTTATCATCGCCAATGAGACACATGGAACGGAGCAGAGCTTTAGTGCTCCTGATGGGGTTTGGGCTGACCCCGATGGCCGCCTGTTTATTCAGACCGATGGGAGTCAAAAAAATGGGTTAAATAATCAAATGTTAGTGGCTGATACCTTGACGGGTGAGATTCGGCGCCTGTTTACGGGGGTGGTGGGTGCTGAAATTACCGGCATTACCGTGACGCCAGATCGCAGTACGATGTTTATTAATATTCAGCATCCGGGTAATGGTGACCGAGCACGTACTAATTTTCCTGCCGCTGAAAATGGTGTAACGGTGCCGCGAGATGCGACCATTGTGCTCACTAGGAAGGATGGTGGGATTATTGGCTCGTAGCTGTTTACTGTGCACTTAATAAAAACCTCAACAGGTGATACTTATTGAGGTTTTTTTAGGGTTGATGGTTTTGTACTTAATTCTTCTGACCACTATCCTGTGTGTTGCTTTGGGTGACTTTAACGCTTATATCAGGCTGAGTGATCAGATCGGCTAGAATCGCGGCGGCTTCTTTCACCCTGATATTTTTGACTTCATCCAAAAATTTTTCATCTTCGGCGCTCGCGACTTCATTATCATTTTCCAGGTCACTCATTTTTTTCGCTGATAAACCAATCGAAATGCGAAATTTATTGAGGCGAGTCAGGCTTTCATTGCGTTGTTTTTCACGCTCTGCTTTACGTACTGTTTTAAACAGTGTGACGGATGTTTTAGCGAGTGCTTTTTTGCGCATTTGTGCCAGCGCCTGCAGGTATTGAAAGCCCATATCTGTCTCAGTCCGAGCCAGGTGACGTGCCTGGATTGTTGATAAATCATCGCGGATAAGGCCATAGGGTTTATAATTAGCAGCTTTAATACGGGCCCATGGCAGTGCGTTATCTAATGCGCTTTCGCCAAGTTCTGAGCTGCTTTCGGCGCTAGGGAATTTAATGTCGGGAATGACGCCGCGGTTCTGAGTGCTATCACCATTGACGCGGAAGAACTGTGCCATGGTGAGTTTGAGTTGTCCTAATGTAGCGCTATTACGCGGTGCATGCCTGTTTAAGTCGAGCACCTGTTGTACGGTGCCTTTGCCATAGGTGGTTTCACCGACAATGATGGCACGCCCGTAGTCTTGCATGGCACCCGCAAAAATTTCTGATGCTGAAGCACTATAGCGATTAACCAGAACGGTGACAGGTCCACTGTAGGCGATACCGTTGTCGGTATCTTCATTAATATCGAGCTTGTTTTTACTATCACGCACTTGAACAACAGGGCCTGATTTTATAAAGAGACCGGTGAGTGAGATTGCCTCTGGTAGTGAGCCGCCTCCATTATCGGCAAGGTTAATGACCAGGCCATCAATTTTTTCTGCCTGTAATTCTTTCAATAATTTCCGGGTATCGCGGGTGGTGCTCACATAATCTTTATCACCACGTCTGGCCCCTTCAAAGTCCATGTAGAAGGTTGGGATTGTGATCACGCCAATGCGGGATGTGCGCTCTCCACTGGGCACTTCTATAATTGATTTTTTAGCGTGCTGCTCTTCAAGTTTGATTTTATCGCGGGTAATCGTGACAATTTTGCCAGGGCTATCTTCGCTACCTTTCGGTAGCAGTTGAAGTCGTACCACCGTGTTTTTGGGGCCACGAATCAGTGCCACGACATCACCAATGCGCCAGCCAACCACATCTTCCATTTTACCATCGATTCCCTGGCCGACACTGCTAATACGGTCTTCTGACTGAAACTGACCACTCATCTCTGCCGGGCCGCCGGGGATGGTTTTTTTTACAACGGTGTAGTCCCCGACAGTCTGCAATACTGCACCAATCCCTTCTAGTGAGAGACGCATGTTGATATTGAAGTTTTCAGATGTGCGTGGTGAAAAGTAGGTGGTGTGAGGTTCAATAGAGATGAGGTAGGCGTTGATAAAGGCTTCATAAACATCTTCTGCTTTTACCTGACGGGTGCGTGTTTTGATGCGTTTGTAACGTTTACTGAGTCTCTTCTGAATCTCCTCATCACTTTTTTCAGAGAGTGAGAGAGTGAGAATGTCATTTTTAACCCGTTTACGCCAAATCTCGTTGAGTGCCTTTTTATCTTCAGGCCACGCTGATTCACTGCGGTCAAATTGGTAATGTTCATCGATAGTAAAGTCGAAAGGTTGTGTGAGGCGCTGTAACGCAAAGTCAGCGCGTTCGATGCGTCGTTGATTGTATTTTCGATAAATACTAAAGGCAGGCGTGAGATTGCCGTCGCGAATGGCATCATCAAGGGTGCTGTTGTATAAATTGAACGTTTCGACATCTCTTTTTGTGAATATATTTCGATTGGGGTCTAGTGCATCGATATATTCGCTTAATATTGCTTTCGACTGGGCATCATCTAGCTTGTTCTTTTTATAGTGAAGCTGGGTGATGAATTTGGCCACCAGCACCGCTGAAAAGCTGTGTTCTGGCGCGGGTGTGAGCGGTGCACTGACGACAGGAAACGGCAGCGCAGCGCAGGCGAGCAGTGTGATTAGCGTAATGCTTCTTATCATCATAGTAGCTTCTTAAGTGCAGTGGTCCATCAAAGAGTTTTTTGTCGTTTCATCTTCATCAATAGCGACCAGCAATCAAGCTTTTGAACTGGCGGCGATCAGTCATGTAATCTTATCGTAGATGTTATGAATTACAATAACTTATTGTGACTATTCGCAGGGTGTTTTATCTATATTCAGGTAAATATGTAGGGGTTTTATGTGGTGTAGATTGGCGTGGCTAGTGAATTCGATGATTAGCCTTGTTTACTAAGAAAAATAAGATGTTTGTTGTCAAACGTCTAAAATAAGATGCCGTTAGGTAAATAGCGCCATTGGCCTGGTGGAAGTTTTGACAGCGATACCCTACCAATACGGTGACGCATCATCGCCTCCACCTTTAAGTCAACGTTTTGACACATGAATTCGATCTGACCAGGGCGAACATTTTTGAGTGCAAAACGCAAGCGTACCTCATTTTGCCAGCTGACTTTGGCGGCAGGCAGCTTCCAGCCAACCATTTTCATTGGGCGGTTGAGCTTTGCTAACCCATTGGCTGCAATCTCGCCGCTGACTTCAACCAGGTATTCCTGTTCATTTCTATTGGCATCGTCAACCAGGCGGCGCACGACGCGTCCATCTTGAGAGTAAACCACTAATCCAGTTGCGTCCGCTTCAAGTGGAGCGGTCGCTTTAAGTCTGGCAAAGTGGCGCTTGAGCATGCGAATACCTGATTTGTCAGCAGATGAATGGCTTTCGGCTGTGATCAAAGGAAGTGCAGCAGTGGGCGCATCTATCTCAAAGCCTGTCGCCTGGTGGAACAGGATCGTGACCGGTGGGCAGGGCGCAAGCGTGGCCTCAGGGTGCAGTTCAATATTCTCATTAACTACCTTGAACTGAGGTTGATCGACTATCTCACCATCAACGAATACCCAGCCGCCTTCTATATAGCGTTCGGCTTCACTGCGAGAACAGCGAATCAGTTCGATTAAGCGTTTGGATAAGCGTATTGGTTCTTTCATTATCGGGGTGTCATTTTAAAGTGTTGATGCTATCACAATGCGTCAGGCTTAGTTGTTTGTGGAAACCTTTGCATGATTGCTCTTTTGTCCTCTAGCGGTGTTAAAAGCGGTCTCAATTAGTCATTGATAGCGATAAACTTCCTCATTCCATGCGCTTTTGCCTTGCCTAAAGCGCTTACTATGTTAGTGCCAGCGAGCGAAAACCCCTGCTCGTGCAAAGAGCGCTTTCAGAAACTAAAGACGATTTAAGCAAGATGTGGCTGATCATTCCACCAGGATTGTGATTAGTTTTGTGGGGTATTCATTTGAAAAGTGTGCATTATCGAATGGTATTGGCACTATACCCCTGTAAACCTGAAGATTTATTGAGTATTTTTATGCTTGTAATTCAGTAATTAAGGGGTTGAACCTAAAGTTTTATTTTATCAAGGCCGATTGTAACAGTAGGGTGGTTATCAGAGATGCCTTACAAGATATGCAATGGCCTCTGATTGACTTTATCTTTATTATACGCTGTCACCTGGAACGATGTTAGGGAATTAACTGTGATTAAATTAGCATTTATCGTATTGACTGCCTCAGTGGCCGCTATTTTTATTGCACTTTGACGGCGCTGCTCTGAGTTACTGCTGCTTCTATTTTTCAAAATAGTGGCGCGTAATTCGAAACACAATCGGGCCAAGCAAAATCAGAGCAATTAAATTGGGTATCGCCATCAGGCCGTTCAAGACGTCAGCCAATAACCAGATAATGGTCAATTGACCTGTCGCTCCTAACGGAATGGCGATAAGCCATAGTATTCGGTAGGGCAGAATCACTTTTACCCCAAAGAGAAATTCCGCACAGCGTTCGCCATAATAGCTCCAGCCGAGAATGGTGGTGAAGGCGAAAATGATCAGGCCAAAGGTGACGATGTATTCACCGATACCAGGTAAAATCCCACCGTAGGCGCTCGCGGAAAGCGCGGCACCGGTTTTACCTTCTCTCCATGCGCCACTGAGAATGATGACGAGTGCTGTCATGGTGCAGATAATAATGGTGTCGATGAAGGTTCCCAGCATGCCGATCATCCCTTGTTGTACCGGGTTATCAGTTTTGGCTGCAGCATGGGCGATAGGGGCGCTACCGAGTCCTGCTTCATTAGAGAAGACGCCGCGCGCGACACCAAAGCGGATCGCAGCAGAGACGGCTGCCCCGGCAAAGCCACCGACGGCGGCGGTGCCGTTAAAGGCGGTGTCGAAGATCAGCGCAATCGCAGCGGGTACCTGCTCGATTAACATTCCAATCACCACCAGTGAGCCGAGGATATAAGCGCCGGCCATAATGGGCACCAACTTAGCCGCAACGAGCGCGATGCGTTGGATGCCGCCGAGGATGACGGCACCTGCAAGCAGGCAGAGAACAATCCCGCATAGCCATGTGGGCACATTGAAAGTCTCTTCAAGTGCGCTTGCAACGGAGTTGGCCTGTACCATATTGCCGATACCAAAACCTGCAATCATGCCAAAAAAGGCAAAGGCGATCGCCAGCCAGTGCCATTTTTTAGCCAGGCCATTTTTGATGTAGTACATTGGTCCGCCGACATAGCGACCACGGTCATCCGTTTCGCGGTAATGGACTGCGAGAACCGCTTCGCAGTATTTTGTCGCCATGCCAAAGAGTGCGGTGATCCACATCCAGAACACTGCACCAGGGCCGCCGAGCGTAATGGCAGTCGCGACACCTGCGATATTACCAGTACCAATGGTGGCCGAGAGGGCGGTCATCAAGGCCTGAAATGGGGTGATATCACCTTTTTCATCAGAGTGGCGCCCACGCCATAACAGTTTGAATGCCGCAATGGTATGGCGCCATGGCATAGCGCGCAGTCCCACCGTGAGGTAGATGCCAACGCCGAGCAGCAATGTTAATGTGACTGGGCCCCAGATGATGCTGCTGATTTGATTTAGTAGTGTTGTGAACGGTTCCATGTCACTTCTTTATTTTTATGATGGGCAGGATTGACTGTCGTGAGGACTATAGCATTTATGATTAATCATGTAATCGAAGCGAAGTCGGGCACCTATCTATTGGTGATGCATGCTGCGCGGCATCAACAGCTTGAAATTGGGCGACTGGGTGTTATGCAGGTAGTGCTAGGCTATTACCTTTATGTGGACAGTGCGTTTGGTTCGGGTGGTGTTAAGGCGCGGGTTTTACATCACATGCGCGTGAGCGAGCGGTCGCGTTGGCATATCGATTATCTGCGACAGGTGTGTCCGTTGGTGATGGTGTGGTGCCGTTATGATGAGGTGCACGGCGAGCATGAGTGGGTTGCTCAGCTTGAAACAATGCAAAGGTCTCATAGTGAAACTAAACCTTCTTTTGCTGCATTTTCACACCGAGTTGGCAAACAAAAAGGGGAGCATCGAAATATTCCCCTTTTTCAAATTTTGTGTCAGGCGTCGTCTTGCCTGATTGAGATTTAAGCAGGTATCTGTGCAACAATCAGTACAGCAATAGCCATGACGATGGGAATAGCCACCAGTAGTGTTAGTACATCTTTGGTGTTGTATTTAAGTTGCTTATAGCGGTCGACCATTTTGTAAATTCTCCATTCTCAGTGCTGAATAATGTCGAGTCCCGGTTGTGGCAGCTAATCTCGACTTAAAGTGCTGAGGCTAATTTCGCATGTATCGATAAAGAGGTCAATAGCGATAGGACTCGTTTATTTGTAGTTATTCATCAGTAATTAACGAGGCTACCAGGTCATGTTCGTCAGCATCCGTAATAGTGACTTCAACAAAGTCACCCGGCTGCAGTGCCGCTAACTCAGGGATCTGGACGATGCCGTCGACTTCTGGCGCATCTGCCTGTGAACGAGCGATGATACCACTCTCATTGACCTCATCGATAATCACTACCATGTCAGAGCCAATGAGCTTCTGACGTTTGTTGGCACTGATCTCTGCCTGAAGCGTCATAAATCTTTCTAGCCGTTCCTGTTTGATCTCTTCTGGCACTGGATTGGGCAGGGCATTGGCGCAGGCTCCATCGACAGGTGAGTAGGCAAAGGCACCGACGCGGTCGAGTTGTGCTTCACGCATAAAATCGAGTAGGTAATTGAAGTCAGATTCAGTCTCACCCGGAAAGCCAACCACAAAGGTGCTGCGCAGTGTGATATCGGGGCAGATTGAGCGCCACTGTCGAATTCTTTCCAGCGTATTTTCACGATGAGCGGGGCGTTTCATTGCTTTGAGGATCGATGGGCTGGCATGTTGAAACGGGATGTCGAGATAAGGGAGGATCTTGCCTTCGGCCATTAATGGGATCACATCATCGACATGTGGGTAGGGGTAGACATAGTGCAGGCGTACCCAGGCACCGAGTTCTCCCAGTGCTTCGACCAGTGGCAGAAACTGCGTCTTTATCGGGGTGCCGTTCCAGAAATCGAGTTTATAACGGGTATCGACCCCATAGGCGCTGGTGTCTTGCGAGATCACGAGTAGTTCACGTACACCGGCATTAACGAGGTTTTCTGCTTCCTGCATCACGTCACCGATCGGGCGGCTGACCAGATCACCGCGTAGCGATGGAATGATACAGAAGGTACAGCGGTGGTTGCAGCCTTCAGATATTTTCAAATAGGCGTAATGTTTTGGGGTTAGCTTGATGCCCTGCGGCGGCACCAGACTAGTGTAAGGGTCGTGCAAGGGCGGGAGATGAGCATGAACGGCCTCCATTACCTCATGTGCTGCATGTGGGCCAGTAACGGCGAGCACCTCAGGGAACTGCTCCTGAATGGTGTTTCCTTGAGCGCCAAGGCAGCCGGTCACAATCACTTTGCCATTTTCGTTGAGCGCTTCACCAATGGCATCGAGTGACTCTTCGATGGCGGCATCGATAAAGCCGCAGGTATTGACCACCACCATGTCGGCATTGTCATAGCTAGGGCTGATTTCATATCCTTCAGCACGAAGGCGGGTGATGATCTGTTCAGAGTCTACCAGCGCTTTGGAGCAGCCGAGGCTAACAAAACCGATTTTTGCAGGGGCTTGGGTCATGAGATCACTTTTGTGAATGTTATTAACATATTGCGACCTTCGCATCTGTCTCATGCAAAGGCTTCATATTGAAGTTGTTAAGGTACATATTATGTGTCAGTGTGCTTTTAACAAAGCCATTTTAACTCATGAGCGCGCTTTGAGGCTGGTTTTTTTTATTTAGTTTTATCCCTTTGCATGATCCTTCTTTTATCCTCTGGCGGTGTTATCAGCGTACTCAAACGCTCATTTTCCGTAACTACTCAGCTAACCCATGAAATCCACCAGTTCAGCGTTAAAAAATGATCATTTACACGTGTAAACTCATATTTTTCGCCTTGCACCCGAGGGCATAAAGAAACTGGCAGATTTCATGGG
>QIJH01000148.1 GCA_003232725.1 Chromatiaceae bacterium
TGAGCGGTTTTTTTGAATCACCATCGACCGCCAGTGAAGTCGTTGAATGTATAAAAAGCAGGCCAGCGCCAAGCGCTGCCAACAAACGTTTATGTTGTCGCATCTTTGTTCTCCCAACGCCTTAATTTAATAAGGCGCATCAATACAGTTCACACAGGCACAATTGTTCCCGCGCAGAAAATTTAAAAAGTCTGATTAAAACTGAATTCAGGGCGCCTCTCATAATTCTGAATACGTCAGATTGAGATTCAAAATTCGTCGCTTCGTCAACGGTAAGCGCTTTTAGGCGAGGCGTAAAACGCGGGCAATAGCCCGCTATTGGTAAGTTTTACAACGCAGAAGCGGCGGATTTTGGATTCAAGATGCGCGTTCACGAATCATTAAGAGTTGCCCTTTTATCAAAGGGAGGGCGGTGCGCGTGCATTCCAGGAATAGGCCCGCAGGCAGGAGAAAAAGGGTGTTGCTAGAACAACCAGCGTACCCAGATAGACAAACAGAGGTGTATTGATAGAGATGAGCGGTGTGCCTGTCCCGTCCAGCGGAGCCAGGCGACAGAGCTGACAGTCACTTTGACGATGATCACCTTCGCCATCAAGAAGGTCATGCTGAGAGACATGAATAATGGCAAGCAACAAACTAAACACCAGAACCAGCCTTAACAGGATGTTTCCGGTGTTTGATCTACTGAATAAGCACCATGAACTCATGACGCTATTGAGCCAAGTTTTGGCCCGGATTGCAAATGAAGATGTTAACACCCTCAATTTACATCATCCTGGAAATGTGACAAATTGTCGCGCGACAATTTGTCACTTCCCGGTCTTTTTATATCTTCCTATGATGAGTCCTGAGGGAATACGAAAAGTATACTCTTGGGATGCGCTGCATTGATCTTTGCATCAAGTGTTAAAAATTAAAAAACGGGAGATTGCGTTGTTATATACCGACTCTAATAAAAGCAGTCAGGGCAAACGAGCTGGGTCGAGAAAACGGCGTATAACGGTTGCCGTATCGCTGGCTTTGTTGACATGCTCGGGCCTAAAAAATGTTAACGCTGTAGCGGCTGATGATGCTAAATCCACTGCGGTGGTGTTGAATGCGGTTACGGTCTGGGGCGAACAAAAAGAGAGTGAACAAGCGGGTTACACCAGTCCGGTCAGTACCCTGTACCCTGAAGATATGGCAAGTATCAATATGGCCACCACGGAAGATGCCGTGAAATACGAGCCCAGCGTTGTCATCCGGCGGCGTTTTATCGGCGACTCCAACGGTACGCTGGGGATGCGCGGTTCTCATATGTTTCAGACCTCGCGCTCCATGGTGTTTGCCGATGGTGTGCCACTGCACTACTTACTGGAATCTCGCTGGAACGGCGCACCGCGCTGGACCATGGTCTCGGCCAGTGAAATTGCGCTGGTAGACGTGGTTTATGGCCCTTTTTCAGCCGAGTACAGCGGCAATGCCATGGGCGGTGTGGTGCTGATTGAAACGAAGATTCCACAGCAGCGCGAGTTTCATGTTGATGGCATGATGTTCTCGCAGGCGTTTGACGATTACGGTTTTGACGATGATGTAAATGGTTTCAAAGGCTTTATGTCGTATGGCGATAAACTTGGTGACTTAAGCCTTTACCTCTCTTACAACCATCTGGACAACAAAGCACAGCCCCAGTCATTTCGTTTTAACTCGATTAACACCGGATCCACGGGTACAACTGCCACCGGCGGTATTTCGGGTAAAGATTCGAGGGGCGCTGAAAAAATATTCTATGGTGATAACGGTGTGGTAGATACCACCACTGATAACTTTAAAGTCAAATTGGGTTACGACTTCGGTAACTGGTTTGCCTTGCTCAATGTTGCCTATGAAGATCGCCACTCGGAAAACGTTGGTAACTCCTATGTGCGTGATGCCAGTGGCAACACGCTCTGGAGCGGTGATGTCACCCAGGATGGGCAGACGTATACCATTAAAGCCAGTAGTCTGAATGCCAGAGAAATGGAGCGGGACAGTCTGAATGTGGGACTGCGACTCAAGGGTGACTTAAGCGAGAGATCCCGCATGGAGGTCAACCTCAGTTTGTTCGATGTGCTCAAGGATGAAGCACGCGCTTCGGCCGTTAATCCTAATGACCCAGCATTTACCAGAGCGGGCAAAATCGAGGATTACGGTGACACCGGTTGGCAAACCGCCGAAGTAAAATGGATGGTGGATGAACTGGGAACAGAGGGGGTAAGCCTGGTGACCGGCGTGCGGCATGAAGCCTATAAGCTCAATATTGATGTTTATGATTCCAATAATTATGCTGCGGGCAACAAAGACAGACTCACTGACAGTAGCGGCGGTGAATCCAGCCTGACAGCGGCCTTTGCCCAGCTCATCTGGAAGATCGATGAACGCTGGGACAGTTCGATCGGTATCCGCTACGAATCCTGGAAGAGTAACAATGGTTATTTTGCCGATGATGATGCCGCTACGCCGGCACTGGATTTGGTTCGCACACCTTCTCGATCTGAAAGCCGCTTCTCGCCCAAATTCTCTCTCGGTTTCAAACCGGCTAACGCCTGGATTACGCGTTACTCGCTGGCCAAAGCCTATCGTTTTCCAATCGTGGAAGAGCTCTACAGCCAGTATGAAGCTTTCACTTCCCAAAATTTAGCCAATCCCGACCTGGAACCGGAAGATGGCTTGCATCACAATATCATGATCGAGCGTGGCTTGGATCAAGGCTATGTGCGCGTCAATCTGTATCGCGAAAACATCAAGAACGTCATCGAATCTCAATCTACACTCCTGGATGGTGGTGGTTCACTACGCACCTTTATTCCTGTGGATGAAGTGCAAACCACTGGCATCGAATTTATCGTCAATGCCAGAAATTTTCTCATCGATGCACTGGATATCCGTTATAACGTAGCTTACACCGATGCGGAAATTATCAAGAACAGTGCAGATCCTGCCATCGAAGGAAATCGTTATCCGCGCATGCCCAAATGGCGCAGCAATTTGTTGGCGACTTACCATCTGTCCAACGCCTGGGATGTGGGCGGCACTGTTCAATATGCCAGTGATAGCTATGGGCGGCTGGATAACACAGATGAAGAGAACAACGTCATCGGCGCGCAGGATCGTTTTCTTCGATTGGGTTTGAAAACCACCTATCAAGTGAGTCGAAACGCCAGTATTGCTCTGGGCGTGGATAACCTCACCAATGAAGTTGCTTATGTGCATCACCCGTGGCCGGGGCGTACTGTCTACCTGACCGCTTCTTACGACATGTAAACCAACCTCTGAGTAAACAGGATAATCACAGCATGAGCCATGCCAGCGTCGAACGGTCGAAATCAAACGGTCAGCAAGGGGTGTATCGCACTATTTGGCGTTGGCATTTTTATGCCGGACTTTTTTGTATTCCGTTGGTCATTACGCTGGCATTGTCCGGCGCTATTTATCTGTTCAAACCGCAAATCGATGCATGGGTGGATCGACCCTATCAAAACTTACCCGCCACCGATAAACGTTCCACTGCAAATCAGCAGATCGACGCTGCACTAAAAGCCGTGCCTGACACTGAATTCTTTAGTTATCAATTGCCTGACCAGGAAAACCAGGCCGTCACGGTTCATCTGCAACAAAGCGGAGAACGCACATTGGTCTATCTCAACCCGTACACGCTTGAGGTGTTGAAAATCGTTGCTCATGAGGATCAGTTCATTCGTCTGGTGCGTACTTTTCACGGTGAATTGTTGGCAGGCAATGCAGGCTCGGTCGTGGTGGAGCTGGCCGCTTGTTGGGCGATTGTCCTGGTGATTTCCGGACTCTACCTGTGGTGGCCGCGTGCGGCGAAGGGTGTGGCCGGAGTGCTCTATCCTCGCTTGCGCCAGGGCAGCCGAATCTTTTGGCGCGACCTTCATGCCGTCACTGGCATCTGGATATCGGCCATGGTGCTGTTTCTATTGATTAGCGGTTTGCCCTGGGCCCTGGTATGGGGCAGTGCATTTAAAGAGATACGGCAGTGGAATGCTGTGCCGGTTCAGCAGGATTGGTCGTCGGGCCGCGCAGAGGAAAAATCGAATGCCGCCAGCAATAGGATCACACCAATCGATTTGAGTGAAACACTGCTCTCCAGTGCGATGGTACTGAATTTTGCGTCTCCGGTACTGTTGTCGGCCTCTCGGGATAATCCCGACGTCTGGACGCTGAAATCCCGGCACCCCAATCGACCCTTGCGCTCGGACGCCTGGCTCCACGGCAAGAGCGGCGAGGTGATGCGAATAAAGCCCTTCCATGAGCGGCCCATCATTGATCGTGTCATTGGTATCGGGATCGCTGCCCACGAAGGCCAACTGTTTGGCTGGTTTAACCAACTGCTGGGCGTTATTACTGCGTTGGGTCTGGTGGTCGTGAGCATTAGCGGCGCTGTATTGTGGTGGCGTCGCAAGCCTGAGCGTATGTTGGGGGTGCCCCCTTTGATGCCTGATGTGCGCATCGGTAAAACGGTGACAATGATCACGTTGCTGCTGGCAGCGGTTTTACCGTTGTTGGCGATATCGATCTTGATCGTTTTGTTAGTGGAGTGGTTAGTGCTGAGACGGTTTGAGTGGTCGAGAAGGTGGTTGGGATTGCATCATGATTAATCAGGTAGGCGCAGCGCGCTAACCTTTATCACCCGCCCCAATTCAATGCTTTTTATTACGTCGAGTAGTGAATTTTTTAAAGCGCTTACGCTTATCCTGCTGATGATCAGTCAGCACATTTTTACGCCCTTTATAAGGGTTGTCACTCGTTTTGAATTCGATTTTGATTGGCGTGCCCTCAAGTTTCAACTGCTTACGAAACGTCTTTTCAAGGTAACGCACATAGCTATCTGGAATGTTTTCAGTTTGATTGCCGTGGATCACGACCCGCGGTGGACGATGCCCACCCTGGTGCGCATAACGCAGTTTAATCCGACGCATATGCACAGCTGGTGGTGGATGGGCAGCTACTGCTTCAGCAAGAATACGTGTCAATTGCGGTGTTGATAATGACATCTGAGCGGAATGATATGCACGCTCAACCGACTTAAACAGTTCATTAACTCCCCGCCCTTTCAGTGCTGAAATAAAATGTATTTCAGCAAAATCGATAAAAGAAAGGCGACGCTGCAACTCATCTTTAACACGTTGCTGATCGTATTCATCCATGCCATCCCATTTATTGACCGCAATCACCAACGCCTTACCGCTTTCCAGCACGTAACCGAGGATTTTAGTATCCTGCTCTGAAATACCACCCGCATGTGCATCAATAACGAGAATCGCGACGTCCGCTTCACTAATTGCCTGCAGTGCTTTAATCGAACTAAATTTTTCAACCATCTCACTAACACGACTACGGCGGCGCATACCGGCGGTGTCAATCAAGACATAATCCTGATTACCACGCTGAAAAGGAATACGAATGCTATCGCGAGTGGTGCCAGGACGATCGAAGGCAAGTACGCGATCTTCTTTTAGAATGCAATTGACAAGTGTTGACTTACCCACGTTAGGACGCCCGGAAATCGCAATTTTAATACTGCGCGGACCATCTTCATCCTCTTCTTCAGTCTCATCAGGTTTAAGCATCTGCTCGAACACTTCCGTCATCATATCCGACACACCTTCACCATGTGCTGCAGAGATCACTACCGTATTTGCATAAGCCAGTTCATAGAACTCACTACTAATCAGCGCTACGTCACGTCCCTCAGCCTTGTTAATCACCAGCATTAATGGTTTACCGGTACGGCGTAGGCGGCCTGCAATGGTTTTATCACCTGCCGAAAGGCCTGCACGCCCGTCGACTAAAAAGAGCACTGCATCAGCCTCATCAATCGCAACCATCGCCTGATCCATCATGAGGCCATCGATCCCCTTTTTCGAGTCACCTAAACCACCAGTATCAACGACAATATAAGGGTGCAGTCCCATTTTACCTTCACCATAATTACGATCCCGCGTCAAACCAGGCTGGTCTGCCACCAGTGCATCACGCGTGCGGGTGAGGCGATTAAAGAGGGTTGATTTACCCACATTTGGCAAACCAACTAATGCAATTACGGGTTTCATAACTCGTCCATTCGTAATGCGGTAATAGTACCCAGATGGCTTACTGAATAGAGGATACCGTGAATCACCAGCGGTCGCACCGTCAGCGCAACGTCGTCGACACGACGACGCATCACAAAACGACCATCTTCTGTCGATAGCCAGTGCAGATAGCCCGCAAAGTCACCCACCACAATCTTACCGTCATGAATGACGGGCGAACTAATGTCGCGTCGCATCAGCTTATCCTGTCGCCACAATGTTGCACCAGTGCCTCGATCTAGCGCCATCACCTGCCCGTCATCATCACTAATAAAAAGTTGGCGTTCGTCGAGCACGATGCCTCTGTGTGAAGAGAATTCACGCGCCCAGATAATGCGCCCAGTCACCACATCAAGTGCAATTAAACGCCCCTGAAAAGCGACCGCATATAAAATACCATCACCATAGGCCAGCTCGGCATCCACATCAACCAACCGCTCCAGCTCTGAGCGCCCTTTGGCTAATGCGACCACCTTCTCCCATAATAATTTACCATTACTCACTGTGAGCGCTGCGACCTTACCATTCGAAAAGCCAGCAAAGACCTTGTCTCCCACTATCAATGGTGCACCGACACCACGCAGGCTCAACGATGGCACAGTCGTTTCGTAAACCCACAGACGCTCACCACTCTGTGCATTGAGGCCAAACATCTTGCCATCATTAGTGCGCGCCACAATCACACCCTGTGAAATTTGCGGAGCAGCCATCACTTCACTAGAAAGTTCACTACGCCACAAGATCGAACCATCATTGCTTGATAATGCTAACAGCTCACCTTTGCGAGTGCCCAGCAATAGATAACCATCACCACTTCCAACTGCCCCCGTTAAGGCCTCGTCAGTTTCAACATTCCATTGACGACAACCGCACTCTGCATCTAATGCGCGCACCCGACCACGTGGATGGGCGATAAATAACTGCTTATCTGCTACCACAATGGTAGGCGACCCTTCCCACGCATCCACACGCGATTGCGGCTGCTTGTACCAAACCGCAACAGTGCTCGCCACTGGTTCAAAACGTTCGAGTGGCACCGGGTAAGACTCATGCGTTAATGTGCCGCTACAACCAACTAATGCTAATAAAGCAAGTACGGGCAACCACAGTCGGCCAGCACTCAATACAACAGAACCGCTCATGATTGTTATGCGCCCTCGCCACCGAGGTCATCAAGCTTCATCTGCAGCAAACTGTTATCCCCCTTATCATTCGCCTTCAACGCTTTTTCATAGGCACCCCGCGCCTGGCTTAGCTGAGATAATGAGGCATGAATATCACCTTTTAACTCTTCATATAAAGGAAGATATTCACCCGCTTCTACTCTATTAATCAACGATAAAGCATCATCGGCATTGCCCTCGGCCAACATCACAGAAGCCATTCGAATACGAGCCATATGGATAAATTCAGCCTGTTTACTGTTATCTAACACCCATTGCAAACGAGCGCGAGCCGATAAAAGGTCACCTTCATCGACCTTAACTCTTGCAATCGCAAATGCTGATAACACTGCATAAGGGGTACCAGAAAAATTATTAATGATATGCTCACCACGTGTCATCACGGCATCACTGCGCGACTGCTGCAGATCATCTTGCAATTGAGAAAACTCAAGCGATGCATTTTGGCTTTGCGATACATTGTGTTGCAGCCAGTAATTGCCGCCAATCAAGGCACCAAAGCCGATCACCAGCCCCACCACCACTGACGTACCATTTTCTTTCCACCACTTCTTCAGTGACTCAATCTGTTCTTCTTCAGCTGTATGAGCGACCACATCGGCATCCTCTTAATTTTATGTTCATTTTATCACTCCATTTAGTACATATCGTGCACTAATGACTGAGTAACTGTTCCTTTAAATATTCTATCAGAGCATCCACACTGAGTGATGTCTGTGGTTGACCATCACGTAGATGCTTGACGGTGACCTGCTGCTGTGCAATCTCATCTTCGCCCAGTATTAACACCCACTTGGCACCGCTTTTATCCGCCTTCTTCATCTGACTTTTAAAACTACCACCGCCACAATGGCTACGCAATCGTAAGACGGGCAGCGCGCTGCGTAACTGCTCAGCCAATAGTAACCCTTGCAACACTGCCGAATCACCTACTAAGACAAAATAGGCGTGAGGCGTTGAGTCTGGCACCGTCAGCTCTCGATCCTCAATCAACGTAACCAGGCGCTCCATCCCCATTGCAAAACCGATTGCGGGTGTCGCTTGACCACCCAGCTTTTCTACCAGCCCATCGTAACGTCCACCGGCACACACGGTTCCCTGCGCACCAAGATCAGTCGTGACCCACTCAAAGACCGTCTTCTGATAATAATCGAGGCCTCGAACAAGCCTGGGATTGACGCGGTACTCAATCCCGACACCATCAAGCAGTTCTTTCAAGGTTTCAAAGTGCTGGCTAGACTCATCATCAAGATAGTCTAGCAACTGCGGCGCACCTTCAATCATCTCCTGCATCGCAGGATTTTTACTGTCAAGAATACGTAGCGGATTTTTCTCCAGGCGCAATACGCTCTCTTCATCAAGCACATCACGATGGAGCAGCAGGTATTCAATCAACTTTTCACGATGAGCGGCACGTGCAAGCGGCGTACCCAACGTATTAATCTGTAACTCCAGCCTTTCAAGCCCCAACAGTGTCCACAGACGAACCGTCATCATGATCAGTTCAGCATCAATATCAGGGCCATCCAGCCCATAAACCTCAACCCCCGTCTGATGAAACTGGCGATAACGCCCCTTTTGCGGGCGCTCATGGCGAAACATCGGGCCGCTATACCAGAGACGCTGAATCTGGTGATAGAGTAAACCGTTTTCGATGCCCGCTCGCACACAGCACGCGGTCCCCTCCGGGCGTAGACTTAGACTGCCACCATTACGATCTTCAAAAGTATACATCTCTTTCGCAACGATATCCGTCACCTCACCAATGGTACGCACAAATAGCTCTGTCTTTTCGACAATTGGCATGCGAATTTCATCATAACCATAACCCTGTACCACCTGACGTATACACGCCTCAAGATGCTGCCAGATTGGACTCTGCTGCGGCACAATGTCGTGCATACCACGCACTACTTTTATACTCTTGGACAAGGTTGTTCCTACACTATTCCAGTTAACTGAACGGATACATGGTGACTAGCTACGTTTCAATTCCTGCAAGGGAATCACAACATCACCACTGTCATCAACGATAGATGCTTTACGTTGTGCAATCTGCTCACGCACATGACGCTCAATCTCATCGACCAACGCCTCATTGCTTAATTTCTGGTTTGGCTTACCGCCCACATACAACAAGTTTGGCGAGCCGCCAGTCAGACCAACATCGACCTCTTTCGCCTCACCAGGGCCATTCACCACACAGCCAATCACCGCCACATCAAGTGGATCTGTGATGTCTTCAAAACGTGATTCCAGTGCATTCACGGTAGAGATCACATCAAACTGCTGGCGCGAACAAGAAGGACAGGCGATCAGGTTAATCCCCTTACTGCGTAGACGTAGGCTCTTCAGGATATCAAAACCCACTTTAATCTCTTCAACCGGATCCGCTGCAAGCGAAATACGAATGGTGTCGCCAATGCCATCATTTAATAACATGCCCAGCCCAATCGCAGATTTCACCGTACCAGAACGTAACCCACCCGCCTCAGTAATACCAAGATGCAGTGGCTGTTCAATTTGCGTCGCCAGCTTGCGATAGGCCGCAACGGTCATGAAAATTTCCGATGCCTTAAGGCTAATTTTGTATTCCTGAAAGTTGAGTCGATCCAGAATATCAATATGTCGCAGTGCTGATTCAACCAGTGCATCAGCAGTTGGCTCACCATATTTGACCTGCAGCTCTTTCTCTAACGAACCAGCATTAACACCAATTCTAATCGGAATATTATGGTCGCGCGCACTATCGATCACTGCACGAACACGTGCTTCTTTACCAATATTACCTGGATTAATGCGCAGGCAGTCCGCGCCCAGTTCGGCCACGCGAAGCGCAATTTTATAATCAAAATGGATATCGGTCACCAGCGGAATAGAGACTCGCTGCTTAATTTTACCAAATGCCTCTGCCGCATCCATCGTCGGCACAGAGACACGCACAATATCAGCACCTACCTTTTGTAAGGCTTCAATCTGCCCAACCGTCGCCTCCACATCACAGGTGTCCGTATTAGTCATGCTCTGCACGGAGATCGGGGCATCGCCACCCACCGCCACGTCACCCACCATGATCTGGCGAGATTTACGTCGTATAATTGGTGAAGTTGATTTCATTCAAGTATTGTACTCATCGTTCTATTCGCTGTTATTACCTAGCGTAAACTTAGCCACGTTGCCGCGCGCAAGGCTACTTTGGTCAAACACTTCACCATTGAAGGTCATCGCTACCGCTGGCGAATAGCCAAACAAAACCTTGAATGGCGCGCGACCACTCAGAGCGCGTGTCTGACCTGGTTTGCCAAGACCAAACATCACACGGCGACCATTAACATCTGTAATTTCAACCCACGACTCTGCCGAAAATGTTAACACCATCGTGTCTGGAAATGATTCAGCCACCGCACGATCAGCAATAAACTCAGCCTGAGGAGGTATTTCAGCCACCGCCTCTTTTTCCTTCACGACATTAACGGGTACAGCTTCGACAACTGGCTCAGTTACCTTTTTAACGGGTGTAATCACAGTTGTTGGCACGGCTTCTAGCTCCGTTTGAAGAGGCATCATCTTATCTTCAACAACCGTCACTGGTGGTGTCGTTAAGAAACCATCCTCCATCGATGCATTGTCAATAGCAACAGACTCTTCTCTGTTTGATGACGTAGCCCACCATAGCGATGCCGCCAAAACCACGGTAACGACAGCCACAACAATCAAGCGAGGATCAAACAGTGAAGCCTTACGGCTAATCGCACGATCAGATGTTCGACTAACTCGATCAAGTCCTGCTGCAGACGTTGTACTCTGCGCATTAAACAACTCAATTAACGGATCTGCTGGCAAGTCAAATAAACGCGCATAATTTCGAATATAACCCTTCACAAAAATGGCTGCAGGGAAGTGATCGTAATCATCCTCTTCCAGCGCTAAAATTTGCTTTTCAGTCAAAAAAAGCTGGTTTGCAATGTCTGATATAGCGAAGCCTCGACGTTGACGTTCCGCCGCTAGCACACCGCCAGGCAAACAGTTTCGTGATTCAGCCTCTAGCGCTTCAGTAGTCGCCTCAACAGGGGCAGCAACCTCAGAAGCGAGCACTTCTACGGCTGTTGGCGCCACTGTCACATCCGTTTCACTAACCATTTTGTTATCGCGTTCTGTTGACCTGGCATCAAAACTGAATTTTTTCTGCTCTAACTCACTGCTATTTTCTGGTGAATTTTTCACGCTTATTCAGACTCCATCAAAGTCACGGTTTCAGTCGCTAATGGAAAATTAGTTTTCAGCTGACGTATGTACTCACCAGCCGTCCTCTCATCACCCAATTGTCGTTCAATTTGAATACCTAGCCACAATGTTTCAGCCGTCTGCGTAGAGACTTCAGTAAAACGTTGAAAAAAAGCCCTGGCACGCAAATATTTTTTCGCTTCGAAAGTGAGGCGTGCCATCTGATAAAGCGTTACAGGCATGCGCGGGTGCGTCTCTAATACGATACGAAAGTATTTCTCAGCCTTCGTATAGTCAATACTTTGCATCATACACTGCGCAAGATTCTCATAAAATTCATGGCGAGGTTTATAAATAGGGGCTGTGCTTATTGCCATCAAAAAACTTTTTTCTGCGGCCTCATAATCTTTCTGCTCGCAAAGAAAAACACCATAATTATTATGTAGCGAAAAGTCTTCCGGTGTTAATTGTAAGGCAAGCTGATAATGCACACTCGCATCATCTGGCGACTTGAGCTGCCGGTAAAGTTCTGCAATATAGTGATGAGCGGTAACTTGTTGAGGGTCTTGCTCAATTGCGCGCTGCAATCTTTCCAGCGCAATTTCAAGATAGCCCTGTTGCATGTAAGCCAGACCAAGGCGTGCATTGATCTCAGACGAACTTTCAACATCAGGCTTTCTAAGCGAATCTGAAGTACAGGCAGCTAACAACATTAGCAGCACAAGCGGGGTTAACAGCCGGCAGTGGTTTTTCATGCGTCTAGCTCACCTGTTTGATTACGCCGAAGCTCGCGCTTCGCCGGGTTCGATCCTGCACCTTACCTACCAGTTGACCACAAGCGGCATCGATATCGTCACCACGCGTCTTGCGTCGAATGGTCACTAAGCCTCCTTTGATCAACGTCTCTTGAAATCGATCAATCACTTCGCGACTAGAGCAAACATAGTCCGAACCTGGAAAGGGATTGAAAGGGATCAGATTAACTTTGGATGGAATCCCTTCTAATAGTTTCACCAATTTCTGAGCTTCAGCAACACTATCATTAATTCCATCCAACATCACATATTCAAAGGTTACTTTGCGGTGTGGCTTATCGGCGATATAACGCTGACATGCCTGCAGCAGAACTTTAATGGGATATTTTTTATTGATCGGCACAATTTCATCACGCAGTGCATCATTAGTGGCATGCAATGAAACGGCAAGGCTCACATCCGAGACCTCCCGCAGTCGATCCAATGCCGGTACAACGCCTGCGGTACTCAATGTAATCCGTCGTTTAGAAAGGCCATAAGCCAGGTCATCCATCATCAAATTCATTGCGCTGACGACATTATCAAAATTAAGCAGTGGCTCACCCATCCCCATCATCACCACATTGGTGATGGCACGACCATTTTTCACACCACCACCCAAAGTACGAACCGCAACACGCACCTGAGCGATAATTTCATAAACTTCTAAATTGCGATTAAATCCCTGACGCGCGGTAGAACAGAAACTACACTTCAACGTACAGCCAACCTGCGATGAAACGCAGAGTGTACCGCGCTCGCCCTCAGGGATATAAACGGTCTCGATGCAATTGCCATCTGCAAGCTGCAGTAGCCACTTGACGGTGCCGTCTTCCGACGCCTGCTCATAAACAACCTCAGGCATCACAATTTCACACTCTTCCTGCAGTCTGGAACGCAGTGCCTTACCCAGGTTTGTCATGGTTTCGATATCATCGACACCATGCTGGTAGAGCCATTTCAATAGCTGAGAAGCACGAAAGGCCTTCTCGCCACGCTCGGCGAAGAAGGCCTTCATTGCCTGCTGATCAA
>QIJH01000200.1 GCA_003232725.1 Chromatiaceae bacterium
ACCACATCCGTAACAGTGGTCAGCATCACGCCACCACCCAACGCAGGATCAGCCCCCATTCTTTTAAGGAACAGCGGAATGCAGGCTCCCGCGATTGAGGCGACCAGCAGATTAACCATGATCGCAACACCAATGATCCAGCCAATCTGATAATTGCCAAACCACAAAATGGCCACAGCAGCCACTACCAGCGACCACAACACGCCATTCAATAGCCCAATGGTGATCTCTTTCATTAGCAGCTTGCGTGCATTGGCGCGCCCAATCTGCCCCAATGCGATACCACGGATCACTAGTGTCAGAGTCTGGCTACCGGCGATACCACCCATGCTGGCAACGATCGGCATCAACACGGCCAGCGCCACCACCTGTTCAATCGTGGCATCAAAGAGCCCTATCACCCATGAGGCGAGCAGCGCTGTTGCAAGGTTGAGCCCCAACCACACACCGCGTTGGCGCGCACTGACCGTGGCGGGGGCAAACATATCACTCTCTTCATCAAGACCGGCCATACTCATCATTGAGTGCTCGGCCTCATCACGGATCACATCAACCACGTCATCAATAGTGATACGGCCCAGCAGACGATGATTTTCATCGAGTACCGGTGCCGATACCAGATCGCGATGTTCAAACAATCCAGCGACTTCCGTCGCAGGAGTACCAGCAAGAATAATCTCGCCCTCGCTCAACATCACATCACGCACCATCTTTACCGGTAACTGTGTCAGCAGTACCGTCAATGGTAATTGGCCCAGATAGTGATCATCACGATCAACGACAAACAAGGCATCCGTCGTCTGCGGTATCTCGCCGCGCAGACGCAGGTAACGCAACACCACATCTAGCGTCACATCTGGACGCACCGTAATGGCATCAACATTCATCAGGCCACCAGCAGTATCTTCAGGGTAGGACATTACCGACTGCAGACGATGGCGATTCTGCTCATCCATCGCCTGCAGTACTTCATCGATCACTGCAGCCGGTAAATCTAACAGAATATCCGCGAGGTCATCGGTCTCCAGCCCTTCCGCCGCGGCCACCAGTTCATCGGCATCCATCTCACCAATCAGTGAAGTACGTAGATCATCATTAACATGCGTTAGTACTTCACCACTAATATCAGCTTCGAGTAGCTCCCATAACAACGAGCGCTCATGATGAGGTAGAGATTCTAATAGGTGAGCGACTTCAGCGGGATGCAGATTAGTAAGCATACCTCGCACATTGGCTAGCGTATCGAGTTCCAATGCACGACTAAAGACCTCTAGCCGTTGCTGACGTTTCTCCCGCTCTTGTGTATTTGGCATTTCCCGACTCTGTTCACTTTCAACTTAAAACAGTGTAAGGAAAAGTAGTGCAAAATGGAAAATATTTTTATTACTTAGAAACATTTGCACGAGAACTAGTTTTCGTTCCAGCAATACAACCTATTATAGCGCCAGATTAATGTGTCCCTAGCGCATCCATGGCGGCTACAATATCATCGGGGTTATCAAGCGCCAGTAGTGCATCGGCCTGCCTGGATAACAGTGACACATCACTATCATTAATAATCCCTTTCACCTCCAGCAACATAGAAGCCGACATGCTGAACTCCCGCAATCCCATACCCAATAACAAAGCAGTGTATTGGGGATCTCCCGCCATTTCGCCACACATCGACACTGGTGTGTCATTTTGTTTACCCGCTAAAATTACCATCTGAATTAAATGCAGTACAGCAGGGTGCAGTGGGTCATAAAGGTGGCCAACAGCGGCATCCATGCGATCTGTGGCGAGTGTGTACTGGATTAAATCATTCGTACCAATCGACAAAAAATCAAATTGACGAGCAAAGGCATCCGCCGTAAGAGCCGCAGCGGGCACTTCGATCATTGCGCCAACCTTCATTGCCGTATCAAATGACTGCCCCTTTTCTTGCAACACAGCCTTGCTCATTTTAATTAGGAGATGGAGCTGCTGTACTTCGCGCATACTCGATAACATTGGTACCATCATACGTAGCTCGCCCAATGCAGAGGCCCTCAAGATCGCGCGTAATTGCGGCAAAAACAGCTGAGGCTCTTTAAGAGAGAGGCGTATCGCGCGCAACCCAAGCGCTGGATTTGAGCCATAATAATCATTCAACGGATTAACATTAATATTCTTGTCAGCACCAACATCAAGCGTACGAATTGTGACGGAACACCCCTTAAATACACGCATTAATTTCGCGTAGACCTGATACTGCTCCTCTTCGCCAGGTAGTTCTTCACGATTCATAAAGAGCATCTCCGTACGAAACAAGCCGACCCCATCCGCATCCATTTTTTTACTTAACGCGACCTCATCTGCCAATTCAATATTCATCATTAAATTAACAACGCAGCCATCACGGCTAACAGCAGGTAGGTCTTTAAGTATTTTCAGAGCAGCAACTCGTGACTGATCGTGTTTAATGCAACGCCGATAAAACCTTAGTGCATTATCATCTGCTGAAGCGATCGCAGCACCATAACGACTATCGACGATTAACTGCTCATTCTGAAGAACATACCGACAAGCATGAGGCACCCCCACCACGGCAGGTATGCCAAGGCTTCGCGCTAAAATAGCAGTATGTGAATTAGGCGCGCCATCTTCAGAAATAAAACCCGCCACACCACGTTGATACATCAATAACATATCAGCCGGTGATAGCTCATCAGCGACAACAACACACCCCCTGGCCCGCTGAAAAACGGCATCATCAACCTGTTCTTGATGGCTTAACAAGATCCTTTGGATACGCGTCACCACATAATCCACATCATCGCGACGCGTTTTCAGATAAGGGTCATCCATCACATCAAAAACAGTCACCAGCGCATCACGTTGTAACTTCAATGCCCATTCAGCATTATATTGCTGGCGACGGATCAAGTTAATGGGCACACGGCATAACGCCTCATCTTCAATCATTAACAGATGGGTATCGATAAAGGCACTGATTTCTGGTGAGGTATTAGCGGGGATTTGTTGCCGCACCTGATTAAGCTGTTGTTGTGCTTTTTTGATTGCCGCTTCAAAACGCGCAACTTCATCATCTATTAATGCGCGAGGGATGGCGTACTCAAGCACCTCAAGTTCACCACGACGAATCACCAGACACGGTCCGATCGCAATCCCTCTTGAAACGCCAGCACCGTTGAGCATTAACGCCATAAAAAAGAGACTCCTGATTATTCGATGGTCACTATTTCTCTACTGGCTGTTTTCAACAAAAAAACAAGGCTAAATCGCTACTCTTCTTCACCAAAACGCTGCGCGACTAACTGCTGCAGCTGCTCGATTGCCACTGTCTCATCATTACCATCAGCCGTCACTTCAATCTGCATTCCTTTGCCTGCCGCCAGCATCATCACCCCCATAATGCTTTTGCCATTCACACAGCGACTACCACGTGCCACCTTAATCTCACTATCAAAGCTGGAGGCTAAAGTCACAAACCTGGCGGCAGCCCTCGCGTGCAGCCCCAGCTTATTGACAATATCAATTTCCACGACAACCATGTGAGCGCTACAGCTCTTCACGCCTACAACGAAAAACACCATCACAACCACCACTCAGCGCCTTTTCCAGCAACTGTTCGACACTTAAATCAGGATAGTTAAGCACACGAATCAACATCGGCAGGTTAATACCCGACGCCACCATCACCTGTGCGCTGTCATCCTGAAACTTCATCGCGATATTACTGGGTGTTGCGCCATAGATATCCGTGAGTAACAACACACCATCTTTTTTATGTAACGTGGATATGGCGGCAGCAACCTCTTTGACCACTTCATCCGGATCACTGCCATTGGAGACAGAGACCAGAGCCACTTGCAATACCGTGCCACCGAGCATAGCGTATGCTGAATCAAGCAGTGCTTGCCCAACCTCTCCATGAGTGATGATCAGCAGCCCGACACTCATATAATTTCACGATGGCGAATCAATACCCGCTCACGTTGCTGTTTAAAATAAACCCCAAGTGTCTCGGTCATATAAACAGAGCGATGTTGACCACCGGTACAACCGATCGCCACTGTCAGGTAGCTACGATTATTCGCCTCAAAGTTAGGTACCCAGCGCTCAACAAACGCGGTGATATCAGCCTGCATCTCTTTTACAATCACCTGCTGTTCCAAGAATTTTATAACATCATCATCGCGTCCGGTTTGCAGGCGTAAAGCCGGATCCCAGTGTGGATTAGGTAAACAACGCACATCAAAAACAAAATCTGCATCAATCGGATGACCATGTTTAAAACCAAATGAGAGAAATTGTAGCGACAACACCGAACTCGCATCTCGACCCACGCGATCACGAATTTGGTCGCGCAATTGATGTACATTGGTTTGACTCGTATCGATATGGAGATCGGAACAATCCGCAATTGGATTCAACAAGTTCCGCTCAGCCGCAATCGCTTCGATCAAAGGAACATCATCATTTGTCAGCGGATGTTTACGTCGTGTTTCACTAAAGCGCTTTATCAGTGCATTATCATTGGCAACGATAAAAATCACCTCGCAATCCATCCCCTGCTCTTTAATATTGTCGAGGATAGGGCGAAAGTCCTGCAAATCATCGATCATATTACGCGCATCAATCCCTACCGCAATATCATTCACCTGGCGCTTGCCCAACATCAGCTTCATCTGCACAACAAAGCCAGGCAACAAGGCGATAGGCAAATTGTCAACACAGTAATAACCGAGATCCTCTAGCGCCTGCAATGCAATACTTTTCCCGGCACCAGACAGTCCACTTAGCACCAACAATCTCATCATTCACCCCTGGTTAACAAACGACTTTGTCGCTCAATAAAATCTTGTGCCGCATCATAGCCACCCAAACGAAGAATATGATTTCGCACGGCCGCCTCTATTAGTAACGCAAGATCCCGTCCCGGCGCAACGGGCAGAGTGACACAGGGTATCCCAACCTCCAGTACCATTTCATCCTGCTGACTGCCTACTAACCGATCAATGTTACGTACATCCTCATCATCAATCGGTTTGAGATGAATGATCAGGCGCAGATTTTTATCTTTTTTGATCGCACTATCACCATACATCGCACGGACATTCAGCACCCCCAGCCCTCGTACCTCAATAAAACCTTGCAATAACCCAGGACATGCCCCTCGAATAGCATCCGGCGCAATCCGCGAGAACTCAGGCGCATCATCAGCAATCAAACGATGCCCTCGTGTTAGCAACTCTAGTGCCAGCTCACTCTTGCCAACACCGCTCTCACCAGTCAGCAAAACCCCCAGACCTCTCACCTCCATAAAAACACCATGCAGCGTTTTTGTTTCGGCCAGCAGCCCGGTCAAATAGTAACTGAGATGATCAATTAATTTATCGCTTTTAAGGCGCGATGAGAGCAATGCTATTGAGGCCTGTTGCGCACGCTGCTGAAGGTCGGACGTTGCCGTAGCACCATCGGCCACCACAACAAAAGCGGGCTTTTCTTCAAATAATTTTATGAGTGTATCGTGGTATGAATTTTTACCCAACGACTCAAGATATCGCAATTCAGTCTTTCCCATCACCTGAATTCGATTAGGCTGAATTAAGTTAAGATGCCCCACCATCGGCATCTCGGCATGACCATGCTCATCAACGACATCGATTGAAAATTGAATATCACATAATCCACCAGACTGACCAGCCACCCATTCTAATGCCAGCTTTTCAGCATGACTCTCAAACAGTTGATTGACAGTCAGCGATTTAGCCATCGAAATTATGCGCAGGGTCGCGCTTGCTGGTCGGAAGAAAAACTTGTTTGCCACTGCATCAACAATTGATACAAAACGTCATCGCTGGTCGCCGCACGCAGTTGCATACAAAAGTGTTCATCACCAAAAATTTCAGCTAGCATCGAGAGCAACTCTAAATGCTCACTGGTTGCCTCTTCCGGCACTAACAGTGCACAAATCAAATCTACCGCTTGATTATCAACCGCATCGAAATCCACACCTTCCTGTAACTGCAAAAAAGCACAAACAGGCTTACCAACACCCTTAAGACGACCATGAGGAATCGCCGCCCCATGCCCCAATCCAGTACTTCCCAGGCGCTCACGGCCAACCAGGCCCTCAAACACTTCTAACCGAGTTGGGCCAGGAGAAGCAAAAACAAGCAGCTCACTGAGCTGCTCGAGTACGCGCTTTTTACTACCAATTTTCCGCTGAGCAACAACGCTTTCAGGCAGAAAAAACTCTTCTATTTGCATGCTTAATTATTTCCAGGCACCCATTAATTCTGAAACAAATACTAATCAGGGTCGATAGCGTCTTGAACAGAATCAAGTGCCTCTTCCTGAATCGGAAATCCTTTATTACGCCCACGATGATCTTTGCGCTTCTCTTTGTGCTTAATCACCTGACGATCAAGCTTATCAGCCAGCGCATCAATCGCCGCGTACATATTTTCATTTTCAGCATCCGCAAACAGATCAGCACCACTGACATGAACCTTGGCTTCAGCCTTTTGCACCATTTTTTCTACTGCCAGCACAACATGAACATTACCCACACCATCAAAATGACGCGCAAGTTTATCCAGCTTTTCGTTCACATAGTTACGCAGTGCAGGAGTGATATCAATATGGTGACCTGTCAGATTTATTTGCATTTTAATACCTCATGTTATGTCAAACGTTTACGCTCACTTGATGAAAGGATCGATATTGACTCACGATATTTCGCAATTGTGCGACGAGCAACATTGATCCCCTGCTCCTCAAGAATTTGTGAAATTTTACTATCACTCAATGGCTTCGCTGGATTTTCAGCCGCCACCAATTTTTTAATTAATGCACGAATGGCTGTCGCAGAGCATTCACCACCACTCGCGGTTCCAACATGACTTGAAAAGAAATACTTCAATTCAAAAACACCACGTGGCGTGTGCATATATTTTTGCGTGGTAACACGAGAAATTGTCGATTCATGCATCTCGACCACTTCTGCCACATCATGCAACACCAATGCCTTCATCGCCTCTTCGCCATGCTCAAGAAAGCCTCGCTGGCGCTCAACGATGCAGGTTGCTACTTTCAGTAACGTTTCATTACGGCTTTGCAGGCTCTTAATAAACCACTTGGCCTCTTGCAAATGATTTTTCAGATAGGTGTTGTCCGCGCTATTATCAGCGCGCTTAACCAATCCCGCGTAACCATTGTTAACGCGTACTTTGGGCAACGCCTCGCCATTCAACTCAACCTTCCAGGCTCCGTTATGCTTTCTAACCATCACGTCCGGCACCACGTACTCGGCGAGCTTGGGAGAGATCAATGCACCAGGACGCGGGTTAAGGGTTTGCACCAGCGCCATCATCTCTTTTAACTCTTCCTGCGTGCACTTCATGCGCCGCATAATCTGAGTGTAATCACGCGCGCCTAATAATTTAAGATGATCAGTAATAAGTTTACATGCCTCTGCCAGCCACGGCGTTTCAGGGCTGACGTGCTTCAGTTGAATCTGCATACACTCTTGCAGATCACGACAGCCAACACCAATTGGATCAAAGTGATGAATACGATGTAACACTGCCTCTACTTCATCGAGTTCGCTCTCTAGCTCTTCACGCAGACCTGAAAAAATCTCTTCTAACGAACAGGTAAGGTAGCCCTGGTCATCAATCGCATCGATGATCGCAGCGGCGATTTCCATATCTTTATCAGTAAAAGAGGTTAGCCTCATCTGCCATAAGAGATGCTCCTGAAGCGATTCGGATGATGCATCCTGACTTTCATAATCACTGTTCTCAGGTATTGCTGCGGAAGAAGTCTGCGGCATCACGCTGTCATAGGTATCTTCCCATGAGCTATCAACCGGCAGTTCATCGGGTAGTGCATCGGAAAGTTGTGAAACAACATCGCCATCAGCTGCAATGCCTGCATCGACAGAACTCACTTCATCAACTAACACATCAGGGGAAAGCTCGCTGACATCAGACGCCTCGTCTTTAGCAGATGAATCGTCACCACTCTCTTCAGTGAGTTCCAACATAGGATTCGATTCAAGTGCCTCCTGAATCTCCGCCTGGAGATCAAGAGTCGACAACTGTAACAGGCGTATCGCCTGCTGCAGTTGCGGCGTCATCGTTAACTGTTGTCCAAGCCGGAGCTGTAGGGATTGCTTCATATATCGCCGTCCTGATTCGGCATCACCTTCTTGCTTAACTTATCGACTATTATTTTATCGTAATTGGCACTTTTTTTCAGTGCCAATCGTGACATTAGAGTCGAAAATCCTGTCCGAGGTAAACATCTCGCACTTGCTTATTCTCTAAAATCGCGTCAGGTGGGCCTTCTGCGAGCACTACCCCCTCGCTCATAATATATGCACGTTCACATATTCCTAGCGTCTCTCTGACATTATGATCAGTAATCAGCACGCCAATCCCCTTATCCGTCAAAAAACGAATAATGCGCTGAATATCGATCACAGAAATTGGGTCAACCCCTGCAAATGGCTCATCCAGCAGGATAAAACGTGGACTTGTCGCCAATGTGCGTGCAATTTCAACACGCCGGCGCTCACCACCCGAAAGGCTCATTCCTAAGTTATCACGTAGATGAGTAATATGAAGTTCACCCATCAGTTCATCCAGCTGAGCCAGTTGCTGCGCACGATTCAGATCACCACGTATCTCCAGTATCGCCAGAATATTTTGCGCCACCGTTAATTTGCGAAAAATAGAGGCCTCCTGAGGCAGGTAACCGACCCCCATCCTGGCACGAACATGCATCGGATAGCTCGCCATATCCTGATCATCGAGCACAATACTGCCTTTATCACATCCAACCAGACCAACAATCATATAGAAGCAGGTCGTTTTACCCGCGCCATTTGGTCCCAACAGCCCAATCACTTCACCGCTATTCACCTCCAGCGAGACATCTTTGACCACTTCACGGGATTTATAGCTTTTGGCAAGATTCGACGCGATTAGTGCATGCATCAGTGGTGCCTGCCCATCATTTTTTTCAACTTATTCCACCTTCTCTTTTTCTCGCGGCTGAATCACTACCTGTACCCGTTCGCCACCATTCGCCGCCTTTCGCGCATTGATAATATCCTTATCCGCATCATATTCGATATGACTTCCCGAGAACTCATCATCGCCTCGCGTCACATGGGCATTCCCTTTTAATAAGATATTCCCCGGAGCTGCGTGATAATCGATCAAACGCGCCTTTGCCTTTAGCTCGCCTTTACCATCATCGAGCATTTGCTGATAAATCACCCGCTCACCCTCAGCGGAAAAGCGCTGAAACTCGCCTCCAACACTGTATATAGTCACCTTATCAGCCGTCATCTTAACCGTTCCCTGGACATAACTCACACTGCCCTGGTAGATACTGACCCCCTTGCCTTCATCAACCACCATGCTATCGGCTTCGATCTGAATCGGCTCATCTCGATCACTGCTCAGTGCCTGTGCGATACCAGGCAAGCACACCAGCAACAATAAGCTAATGACTTTGTGGTTCATAGATCCCCCGCACTTCTGATAATAGCGCTACTCGACGCTGACTGAGGTCAGCCTTCATACCGATTGCCGTCGTTCTTCCGCGGCCATCCTTAATGCTGACGACCGCTGCCGTCTCCATATATTTAGCATGCGGGCGCACAGTTAAATCGGCAGTATAAATCTGTAGTGCCTCGGCACCCGTTGAGGTAATACGCAAAATAATCACCTCCCCTTGCAACAACACCGTTTCGCCACCATTCAGCATCTGCCCGGATTCAGCGCGAATATCCCAAAATTCATCCTCATTACGAAACACCATCAGATGCGGGCGTGCAAGCGTCGCACTATCATCATTGGCATAATGCTTCATATTATCAGCATAAAGCTTATGCGCAGGTTTACCCGCTAAATTGAGCGATGTTAATTCAAACTCATCCATATAGTAATCAGGCTCATGCTGCATCTGCTCAAAAACTTGCTGCGACGCTGGCTCAGCACTACGCTGCAACCACCAACTCAACGCCGCCACCGCTATCAACAGTAACGCAATCCAGCGTCTCTTGCTCAATGAAAAACACCACCAGAAGTCAGCGGGCTATTCAACATACCTGACTAACGACTCACCTGCGGATAACCGAGCGCAGCTAATCGTGCGGCCAGCACGTCCTGCGCAAGCGTATCACCTTGCACCTCAACTTCACCACTGGCGACATCGACTGAGACCTGTGACACCCCCTCAACGTTAGCCAACCCGTCACGAATATTCGCCGCACAGCCATCACATTTCACATTGGCAACCCTAAATTTCATCGCCTGTATCCCTCGTATATTTACACTGCCGTCAGATAAAGCCAATACATGTAGCCACAAAAAGCACTTAACAACAACCCGCCTTCAACACGGTTGATCTTGCCATCTTTACCACGAAAACCATAGGCCATCAGAAATAATGCAATCGTCAAACCAATCATTACCGGATAGTCACGGCTCAATACCCCATCAGGCACCGTTGATGGGTATATCAAGCCTGGTAACGCCAGCACCCCAAGGATATTAAACATATTGGAACCAATGATGTTACCAATCGCAAGTTCATGCTCTTTCTTCAGCGCACTCGCCACCGTGGCCGCCAGTTCAGGCAAGCTAGTACCGATCGCAATGATCGTCAACCCAATAATCAGGTCACTCACACCAAAGGCCTTAGCGATATTCACCGCGCCCCACACCAGAGCTTGAGAGCTGACAAACAGCACCACCATACCGACCACTAACCAGAACGTCGCTTTTGATACCGGCATCCCCTCTGGGATTTCAGCATCAAACTCGCTCGACATCAGGTCGCCACTATCACGCTCTTTCAGCCCCAGTCGAACAACCCAGAAAATCATCAGAAACATGCCTAACAAGAGAAACAGACCATCGCCCTGACTAAGATAGCCATCCATCAGCAGCAGCAGTGCCAGCACCATCACCAATAATAAGATCGGCAGCTCACGCTTGATAATACCCGAATGAACAGTGAGCGGCACGATCAATGCCGTAATACCCAGCACCAGCGCAATATTGGTGATATTGGATCCCAGCGCGTTACCAATAGAAATCCCCGGATTGCCCTGGTAAGCGGCCATGCCCGACACCAGCATCTCAGGCGCAGAAGTGCCAAAACCAACAATAGTCAAGCCGACAATAAGTGGTGAAATACCAAAATTACGCGCGGTAGCTGAGGCCCCCAACACAAAACGGTCCGCCCCCCATACCAAAAAAATAAAGCCAGCAACAACAGCAACAGATGAAAGCAACATACAATTAAACTTCTATTTAGTTCGATTCAAGAAAACAGTTACCACTAATCATTTAGCGGTACTGCGTAATGCAGCGCGATGCCAATAAAGATCACCGCACCAAATGTATTATTATTCAGGAAGGCACGAAAACAGAGCAGAATATCCCGCTCGCGCAGCAGGTATTGCTGATAGCAGGCAAACAAGCCAGCCACAGCTAAACCGCCATAATAAAACAACCCTAACCCCAGCTGCTGGCCAATAATCAGCAACACCACAAAAAAGAGCGCCTGTATGATACCAATAATCACGCGGTCACCGTCACCAAACAGGATTGCGGTCGATTTCATTCCAATCCGCAGGTCATCAGCCCGATCGACCATCGCATACATCGTGTCATACGCTGTCGCCCATAAAACCGTCGCAATAAACAATAACCAGGCCTCATTCGGCACTGCACCGGTCTGCGCTGCAAATACCATTGGCACCGCCCAGCCAAAGGAGGCCCCCATGTAGACCTGGGGCAAATGGGTATAACGCTTCATAAACGGATAAGTACCCGCCAAAAATACGGCAACAAATGACATCATAATCGTCAGCGTATTCATCGTCAGCACCAGCGCAAAGGCCATCAGACAGAGCACTACAAATAGAATCAATGCCGATTTAGGAGCAATCTTGCCAGATGTAATGGGTCGATCGCGGGTGCGTCGCACCTTTGAATCAATATCGCGATCCGCGTAGTCATTAATCACACAACCCGCCGCGCGCATCAACACCACGCCGGCAACAAAGACGATCAGCACATTACTATCCGGCACCCCTTGCGCCGCGATCCACAGCGCCCACATCGTTGGCCACAGCAGTAAAAAGGTACCGACAGGCTTATCAAAACGCATCAACCGCCAATATTGTTGCAGCCGTTCCATTAGCGCAATGACTCCACTATATTTGCCAATACCAGCACCGTTAACATCGCCAACCTCTGAAAAACTATCGCGCCGGAATAGACGGTAAAAAAAACTCACTCACTAACAACGGTTTCTGCTTAAAACGAAAAACCGAACGCCGCCCCCACACTCTCTGCTGCTTAAGCCCTAATCCGACCACTGCGTCATCATAAATCATCTCATTGGGATATACGCAGGCGATCTCCATCGGTTCTCGCACCACACCATTATTGGCAAACAAAAAAGCGCCTAACGGGCGATTCCCCAACATCGCCAGTTGCCAACCCGTGCCTCTCATGGTACGCGTCGGTATCACGCTACGCGCATAGACCCACGGCTCGCCCTTACAAATCAACAACACCTGCCGCACCATGCCATATTCATGATGTCCCATCGCGAGTGCCAGCCGCTCGTTCAACAGCGGCCGTTGCCACCCTTGCGATAACACCTGCACTCGGAAATCACCACCACTTGCCTGTTGCAGACGCAACGTGAGCGAAGCCGGGTCATACAGCCATGGCAACAGCCGCCTGGGAAGTGTCGCACGCAGTACATTACCCGCCGCTCGCCATACCGGCTCCTGCCAAACGCCCTGCCGCTTAACCTTCAACTTTTATTGTTCCGCATTAAAAAACAACAGACAAGAAAAACCACACATAATCATATGAAATATCCCCGTTAAATTTAAATTAAATCATATTAAATTGTAACTACTCAGCGAGTAGTCAAAATTAACAGTGACTGCTCAGATCACCCATGAAATCTGCCAGTTCAAGGCGAAAAATGTGAGTTTACACGTGTAAATGATCACTTTTTAACGCTGAACGGGTGGATTTCATGGGTTTAGCTGAGTAGTTACATTAAATTAATCGCACATCATACATCGCCATAACGCGCGGCACCCCCCAACCAGCGCCGAATAATCGGCTCCACCCGCTGCGGATACTGCTTCATTAACAGCGCCGCCGTGCGATTAACCTCAGGGATCATCGCCTGGTCACGCACAATATCAGCGATGCGAAACTGCAATTCACCCGTTTGACGTGTACCGAGAATCTCGCCTGGGCCGCGCAGTGCCAAGTCTCGGCGCGCGATCTCAAAGCCGTCATTGGTCTCTCGCATCGCCGCCAGGCGCGCCTTACTCTGCTGCGACAGGGGGGCATGATACAGCAAAACGCAGTTACTTTTTTCACTGCCACGCCCCACTCGGCCCCGTAGCTGATGCAGCTGCGCCAACCCCAGTCGCTCGGCATTTTCAATCACCATCAGGCTCGCATTGGGCACATCGACCCCCACTTCGATCACCGTCGTCGCCACCATCAGGTCAATCTCGCCCGCCTTAAAAGAGGCCATCACTGCCGATTTTTCCTGCGCTTTCAAGCGCCCATGGATCAACCCAACGTTCAGATCAGGCAGTGCCTCTGCCAGCTGCTCAACGGTATCTTCCGCTGCCTGACACTGCAGCGTCTCCGACTCCTCTATCAGCGTGCAGACCCAATAGGCCTGGCAACCACTGCGGCACGCCTGATGAACACGCTGCACCACCTCGTCACGCCGCCCATCCTGCAACACCACCGTCTCGACCGGCTTGCGCCCCGGCGGCAGCTCATCGATCACCGAGCTATCGAGATCAGCGTAGGCAGTCATCGCCAATGTACGCGGAATCGGTGTCGCGGTCATGATTAACTGGTGCGGAAACATATTCCCCTGCTGCCGCCCTTTTTCGCGCAGTGCCAGACGCTGGTGCACCCCAAAACGGTGCTGTTCATCCACCACTACAAAGCCGAGCTTCGAAAACACCACCTCTTCCTGAAACAGTGCGTGCGTACCGACCACCACCTGTGCCTCACCGCTGCGAATGCGCGCTAGCGCAGCAGTACGCACCTTGCCCTTTGATTTACCGGAAAGCCATTCCATCTCAATATTGAGCGGTGCCAGCCACTGTGCAAAGTTCTGGCGGTGCTGCTCGGCCAGCAACGCTGTTGGGGCCATCACCAGCGCTTGATAACCTGCCTCCACCGCTTGCAACACCGCCAGTGCTGCAACCACTGTTTTGCCACAACCGACATCCCCCTGCACCAGACGCTGCATCGGAGAGGCCTGCCGCACATCGCGAATCACCTCATCCACCACCCGCTGCTGTGCACCGGTCAACTTAAAGGGGAGTTGGTCGAGCAGTTGCTGACGCAGCTCACCCGCTACGTCCAGGCGCGGCGCACGCTGCGCACGACTCTTTTCCCGCAATTGCTGCATGCTCAACTGTTGCGCCAACAGCTCTTCAAAGGCGAGGCGCTGCTGCGCAGGGTGCTTGCCGTCGGCAAGATCGTATTGCGCCGCCTCAAGCGGAGGACGATGCACATAATGAATCGCCTCAGCGAGCGCTGGCATCCCCAGTTGCGTCAACACCTCTTCAGGCAGTAACTCCTGCAGCGCATTCTCATCAGCTGAACCGCTGGCGTGATGCAGTAACAGTTGCTGTAACGCCTGATCAGTCAGCGCCCGCATACTCGCCTGGCGCAGCCCTTCGGTGGTGGGATAGATCGGCGTCAGGCGCGCATCCTCAGGCAGCGATTGATTCGGTTCGATTTCATGATATTCCGGATGCACCAGCTCCAGCGTTACCTGACCATGACGCACTTCACCATAACAACGCACCCAGGTGCCCGGCTTAAGCCCTGACTGTTGGCGCGCAGTAAAATGAAAAAAACGCAACGTGAGGGAACCGGTGCCATCGCTGATGCGAGTCAATAACATGCGACGACGGCCAAAGCGCACATCAGAGGCCTGCACCACGCCCTGCATCAGTACCTCCTCACCGACAACCAACGCACCAATTGGTACCACCTGGGTACGATCCTGGTAACGCAATGGCAGGTGAAAAAAGAGATCCCAGACGTGATGGATGCCGAGCTTAGCCAGCTTTTCAACCGTTTGTGGCCCCACCCCTTTGAGGTATCGAACCGATGACGATAGCCCATTCGCAGTTTGCTTGGCTTTGGCTTGCGCTGCCTTTTTCATCGCCAGTATTTCATTGGCCATGCGCCAGCGCGATTAAAACAGCCGCAAGCAAACCCCTGTCAGGCGCGTGCGCCAAGGTGCATCACCGCATCCATTTCAACTTCTGCACCACGTGGCAATGCAGCAACCTGTACCGCTGCACGCGCAGGGAATGGCGCTTCAAAATAGCGCGCCATCACTTCATTTACCGTTGCAAAACAACCCAGGTCAGTCAGAAAAATATTGAGCTTTACGATATCCGCCATATCACCGCCCGCAGCCTGCGCCACCGCACGCAGGTTTTCAAAAACCCGTACGATTTGAGCTTCGGTATCACCATCGACCATCTCCATTACCTCCGGTAGCAGTGGAATCTGTCCAGAAAGATAAACGACATCGCCCACTTTCACTGCCTGCGAATAGGTGCCAATCGCGCTCGGGGCCTGCTCTGTATTAATAATTTCACGCACCATATCCCCTCTCCTCAAAAAATGATCAGCCCTTAAGTCGCACAATCCGAGACACCATCTCGATCGCCTTCACATGCCTCATTACACGCGCGAGATGAACACGCCCCCGCACCGAGATCGAGATGGTCAATGCGCTGTATTTGCCATCACGACCATCGATCGACACGTTGTTAATATTGGCATCCATCGCCGCAATCCCAGATGCAATCGTCGCCAGCACACCGCGACGATTGATCACATCCACCCGAATATCGACAGGAAACTCACCTTCAGTGTGTGCTTCCCAGCGCACATCGACCCATTTTTCAGGGCTATTGCGAAAGTCTGCCACATTTTTACATGATTCGGTATGCACCACGATACCACGCCCGGCAGAGACAAATCCCTGAATCGAGTCACCCGGTATCGGATGGCAACAGCGCGCAAACGTCACCACCATTCCCTCAGTGCCAGAAATCGCCAGTGGCCGCATTTTACTACCGCCCAACCACGCAGGCATATAGCGACTAAAGGCATGTTTCAATGTTTGCGAGCGAGTCTGAGCATCACCCTTAAAGACAGGGGCCTCGGCAATACGACGCGCTACCAGTGGTGCCGGACGATTACCCAGCCCAATGTCTTCAAAAACACCTTCTAATTTATCGCAACGAAACTCATCGATAATCATCTGCAGATAGCCTGGCGACAACGCATTGAGCGACAGTGAATACCCCTTGAGTGCCTGCTCCAGCATACGCCGTCCTAATTCAATCGATTCATCACGCTGCAGGTGTTTCAGATAGTAGCGAATATTGGTGCGCGCTTTGCCCGTCACCACAAAATTGAGCCAGGTTGGGTTCGGCTGTGCTGCCGGGGCAGTGATGATTCGCACCGTCTGCCCATTCATCAACGGCGTGCTGAGTGGCCCCAGACGGCGATCGATCTTCGCCGCCACACAACGATTTCCCACATCAGTATGCACCGCATAGGCAAAATCGACCGCTGTTGAACCTCGTGGCAGTTCCATAATCGTCCCTTTCGGGGTGAAAACGTAGACCTCTTCCGGAAAGAGATCGATTTTGACATTCTCAAGAAATTCCAACGAATCACCCGAACTCTTCTGCATCTCCAACAGACTGAGCATCCATTCACGCACTCGTCGATGAGAGCGCCCTTCAGCAAAAGAGCCCTCTTCGTCACCCTGTTTATAGAACCAATGCGCCGCGACACCGGCCTCCGCAAGACGATCCATATCCTGTGTACGAATCTGCACCTCTATCGGTACCCCGTACGGACCAAATAAAATGGTATGCAGTGATTGATAACCATTCGCCTTTGGGATCGCGATATAGTCCTTAAACTTACCGGGCAGCGGTTTATAGAGGTTATGTACCGCCCCCAGGACACGGTAACAGCTGTCCACCGAATCCACTATGATGCGAAAGGCGTAGACATCAAACACCTCGGAAAAGGAGAGCTGCTTATTTTGCATTTTCATATAAATGCTATAGAGCAACTTTTCACGGCCATCAACAGCACCATCAAGACCATCTTGCTGCAGACAATTTTCAATCGCATCCTGCACCTTATTAACAATCTCTTTGCGATTGCCACGCGCCTTGCGTACCGACTCCACAATCACCCGGTGGCGCATCGGAAAGTACTCTGAAAAACCAAGCTCCTGCAGCTCGGTACGCATCCCATTCATCCCCAGGCGATTGGCGATTGGGGCGTAGATATCAAGCGTTTCACGTGCGATACGGCGACGTTTATCACTGCGCATCGCGCCCAGCGTGCGCATATTATGCAGTCGATCGGCCAGCTTGATAATGATGACGCGAATATCCTCCACCATCGCCAGCAACATTTTGCGGAAGTTCTCCGCCTGCGCTTCAACCTTGCTTTCAAATTCAATCTGGGTCAGTTTGCTGACGCCATCCACTAACGAGGCAACATCGTCACCAAAGAGTTCAGCAACCTGCTCTTTTCCAGTGGGGGTATCTTCGATCACATCGTGCAAAATGGCCGCAATGATGCTGTCAGCATCCATCCGCATCTCTGCCAGAATAGTGGCCACCGCGAGTGGGTGGGTAATATAAGGATCGCCAGATTTGCGCATTTGCCCCTGATGGGCCTTTGCGCCAAAAAGATAGGCGTGGTAAATATTAGCTAACTGCTCCTCATCAAGATAATCACCCAGCGCTAGGCATAGAGCCTCATACGCGTCATCCGCGCGCGCTTCGCTGGGGAGTGTAATCTCGGGGAATTCAAGCGGAGCAGAGTTGCTCAAGGTTTAGCTCGTGGCTGTAGACCAATCACCTTTCGCTTCTGTAGAAGCCGCATCCTGGTCACCCAGCAACGCATCTTCATCAATAAGACTAACCGGTTTATCGACCAAAATAGAGGCATTCACCTTATTTTCTGCAATCTCGCGTAGCGCCAAAACAGTCGGCTTGTCGTTTTCCCATTCCAGCTCAGATTCAGCACCGTTCGCCAGTTGACGCGCACGTTTGCTGGCAACCAGTACCAGTTCAAAACGGTTGTCTACATTTTCCAAGCAATCTTCTACGGTTACGCGCGCCATCGTTATACTCCTACAATTAACACTCTGAATTTTTTATCGGGGGAAACAATCGCGAAGTATAGCGCCATTTTGCGCATTCGCATAACCCCGGCATGTTTTACCTGCGCCGCACGGCGGCACTATTTTAATAGCTGCGCCAGCTGCGCTACCAACACCTGGCTCTGTACCGCGGTTTCCAGCCGTCGCGCGCGGAAAATCGCCTTCAGATCCGACAGAGCCATCTCAAAATCATCATTCACCACCAGATAGTCAAATTCCCCGTAGTGCGACATCTCTTCCACCGCCTCTGAAGTACGCCGCGCGATCACCTCGTCGCTATCCTGGCCACGCCCACGCAGGCGTCGTTCCAGCTCCTCACGTGAAGGCGGCACGATAAATAGTGACCGGCATTGCGGCATTAACTTGCACACCTGCTGCGCCCCCTGCCAGTCGATCTCCAAAATCACATCGACCTCATCACTCAACTGCGATTCAACGCTCGCCTGCGCGGTACCATAATAACAGCCAAAGACCTCTGCATGCTCCAGAAAGGCACCTTCGCCAACCATCTGCAGGAAACGCGCCTCATCGACAAAGTGGTAATTCACCCCATTCACCTCACCCGGCCGTGGTGGCCGCGTGGTGTATGAGATCGACAATTTAATTCCACCATCAGATTCAAGCAGCGCACTGACGAGGCTGGTTTTTCCGCCTCCCGATGGCGCGGCCACAATATAAAGCATTCCTGACACAATCACTCCTTAAACGACTGATAACACTTTCACACGCTACTTACTCGATATTCTGCACCTGTTCGCGCATCTGCTCAATCAACACCTTCATCTCCACCGCCACCGACGTACTTTCGGTTGAGATCGATTTTGAACCGAGCGTATTAGACTCACGATTCAACTCCTGCATCAGGAAATCGAGGCGACGGCCCACCGGCTCACGCTGCCCCAATACCCGCCGCACCTCTTCCAGGTGCACCTCGATGCGATCCAGCTCTTCCGCCACATCACTCTTCTGAGTGATCATCGCAATCTCCTGCGCAAGGCGTTCCGGCTCCAGTTGACATAATTTTTTCACGCTGCGCGGTGAGAATATCGGGCATTACTGCGCGAACCTTAACTACCTCAGCCATCATCGCATCACAACGCTGCAGTATCATCCCTTTCATCCCGGCGCCCTCACGCTCACGCGTCTCGATCATGTCGTCCAGCGCGCAGTCCAGTAATGCCAGCGTCTCTTTTTTAAGTTCACTCAGATCGGTCTCAGCCGCCTGCAACACCCCCGGCCAGCGCAGGATGTCAAGCGGGCCAGTGCGCGCCGGGTTTTCCATTAACGCTTCGACCTCCTCGTTCGCCTGCAACAGCGAGGTGATCAAACCACGATTAAGCTGCAATCCCGTTGATACAGCCTCAACTGGCTGAAAACGCAAAAAACCATCAACCTTGCCTCGCTTAAGGCGTTTTGAAATACGCTCCCGCGCCACCATCTCCAGCGCACGCAGCTCTTCCGGCATACGCAGTGTGGCCTCCAGATAACGGTGATTGACCGAACGCAGCTCCCAGCTCAGCACACCCCACTGCGCCTCATTTGTCTGGCGAGTAAAGGCCGTCATACTTCGGATCATAGTCGTCTCGTCTTTTGAATCAGTTGCAAAGCGCACATCATAGTGCATCAACGTGCCAATCAACAGGCCAGCCCCAACAAACCAACCCCAATCAAGCGTCGATCCGAGGTATAATACGCGCCGAAATTAAAAAAACATCAAGAGGATCCATCTTTATGCGCCCGAGCGGTCGAGCCCCTGACGAACTCAGAACCATCAACATCACCCGCAACTACACCATGCACGCCGAAGGCTCTGTACTGGTTGAGTTTGGCAATACCAAAGTGCTGTGCACCGCATCAGTCGAAAACCGCGTGCCCGGACAGCGGAGTACGGCATGCTGCCTCGCTCGACTGGTTCACGCATGGGCCGTGAAGCGGCACGTGGCAAACAAGGCGGGCGCACACTGGAGATTCAACGCTTAATCGGTCGTTCACTGCGCGCGGTGATTGACCTTGATGCCCTCGGCGAAAACAGCATCACTATCGACTGCGACGTGATCCAGGCCGACGGCGGCACCCGCACTGCCTCGATTACCGGCGGCTATGTGGCACTGGTTGATGCGGTCAATCACATGCTAGAAAAGAAAATCATCAACAAAAACCCGCTGCACGGCCAGCTCGCATCTGTATCGGTCGGCATCTATCAGGGCACACCGGTACTCGATCTCGATTATCCGGAAGACTCCAACGCCGAGACCGACATGAACGTGGTGATGAACGAAGCCGGTGCCTTTATCGAAATTCAGGGCACCGCTGAAGGCCATGCCTTCCGTGAAGATGAGCTCAATGCAATGCTGGCGCTGGCCAAAAAAGGGATTGGCGAGCTGGTCATCAAACAACAGGAAGCGCTCGGGGCCTAAACGGGTGCCAAAATTAACACGTAAGAAAATCGTCCTTGCCAGCGGTAACCGCGGCAAAGTACGTGAAATCGGTGCACTGCTGGCCGACCTCGATTGCGAGGTCGCGCCGCAGTCCGATTTTGATATTACAGAAGCGGAAGAAACCGGCCTCACCTTTGTCGAAAATGCAATTATCAAAGCACGCCACGCTGCCCATCATACTGGCCTGGCGGCGATTGCTGATGACTCAGGACTTGAAGTCGATGCGCTCAACGGCGCGCCGGGAATCTATTCATCACGCTTTGCCGGAACTGATGCCACTAGCGAGCAAAACCTCGAAAAATTGCTAATCGACCTAAGTGATATCCCAAAAGCAGAACGCACTGCGCGCTTTCAGTGCGTTATCGTCTATCTGGCGCATGAGGCCGACCCCACCCCGATCATCTGCCAGGGGAGCTGGGAGGGGCGAATTTTATTTGAACCGCACGGCACTCATGGCTTTGGATATGATCCAGTATTTTATCTGCCAGACCACAACTGCGCCGCTGCGGAATTGCCGCCCGAGGTAAAAAATGGCCTGAGCCATCGAGGAAAGGCGCTGAAGCAGCTTCTGGCTACACTACAACCTAACTAACACACCGCTATATAGACGTTGAGGGGTTTTCTTTCTCGGCAAAGCACATCACTATAGTATAATAGCCTAAAATTAATCGGCATCAGCATCGGCTTTAGCTAAGGAGACAAATCATGGTCATTAGAAAAAAAACCACACTAGTTGGCTTTACACTGGCGGCACTGCTGGCCAGTAGCAGCGCACTCGCATGCAGCGCAATGGGTCCGAAGACCCATGTTGGCAACATCACCGAGATTGACCGCAATCAACACACCCTAACCATCATGGATGCCGAAACCCAGCAGCCAATCACCTTTAGTGTCGATAACAAACAGCTGATGGCACTCAATAGCAGCGCTGGCCAGGTGATTGTGCGTTACCGTGATGGCGATGATGGCATATTGATTGCCACCATAATTTTCACCCCTTTCCTCCACTGCGAGGAAAGGGGTCTGTAAAACCGATACAAGGCAGCTTCCCATTTTTAACTTCAGCGCCCTCCCGCCTCTCGCCCTCTATATTCATATTCCGTGGTGTGTGCGCAAATGCCCCTACTGTGATTTCAATTCACATGAGGCAAAACAGACGATCCCTGAGCGTGACTACATCAGCGCATTGATCAGCGACCTCGACCAGTGCCTGCCGAGCGTGTGGGGGCGCACCGTTGATACCATCTTTATCGGCGGCGGCACGCCGAGCCTCTTTTCAAGCGAGGGGATGGATCGCCTGCTCTCCGAGATTCGTGCGCGCCTGCCACTTGCGCCGGGAATCGAGATCACCATGGAAGCGAATCCCGGCGCAATCGAGCAGGCAAAATTTGCCGAGTTTCGCAGCGTAGGCATCAACCGTCTGTCGATCGGCATCCAAAGCCTCAATGATGACCTGTTGCAAAACATCGGTCGCGTGCATAGTGCGCGCGAAGCGTATCGCGCGGTAGAACATGCACATGACGCAGGCTTCGAGCTAATCAATCTCGACCTGATGTATGCCCTGCCCACACAGACACTGCCGCAGGCGCTGCAAGATCTGGATAATGCACTGGCACTGGAACCGACACATCTATCGCACTACCAGATGACAATCGAGCCCAACACCTGGTTCCATAAACATCCGCCGACCACACCTGGCGACGACCTTAGCTGGGCGATGCAGTCACAGTGTCAGGAGAGATTACGCGACGCCGGTTTTGAACATTACGAAGTATCCGCTTACGCTAAACCAGACAAGCAGTGTCGTCACAATATCAACTACTGGCAGTATGGTGACTATCTCGGCATCGGTGCCGGTGCCCACGCCAAGATTACCGACGCAATGCAACAGAACATCACCCGTACTGCAGTAGTAAAACACCCTAACGATTATTTACAACTCGCCTCCACGGAACAGCGCCATGCAACCAGAGAGGTGCTGTCACGCAGCGAAGTGCCGTTTGAGTTTATGATGAATGCATTGCGTCTCACTGAAGGTTTCCCGAACAGTCTCTTTTTTGAACATACCGGCCTGCCACTCAGCACCATCGATGGCGCACTGCAACGCGCCGAAGAAGAGGGGCTACTGGAATACGGCGTCCAGCTAATACGCCCAACCGACAAAGGGCAACGCTTTCTCAATACATTGCTAGAGCTGTTTCTGCCAGCGGATAAGCGATAGATAAATCGGTTATCCTATAGCGCCTTTTTAATCTCAACATTTAAAGACAAGATCATTCATGACCACTATTATTCTGCAAGGCCCAAATCTCAACAGTGACAAGGCTAATGCAATCGTACAACGCACCGGCGGCTCACTTGCAAAACACACTCATCACTACAAGATCAGTGGCGCCAACAACATCAGCACTAAGCAACTCGCCGCACTGCGCAAAATTGCTGACTTCGACATCAATCGCCTGCCCGATGGCTTTGACCCTGCGCAGGTAAAACTACTCATCACCGACATGGACTCTACCTTTATCAGCATTGAATGCATCGATGAGATTGCAGACTTTGCCAACCTTAAACCACAGGTCGCTGCGATTACTGAGTCCACCATGCGTGGTGAAATCGGTTTTGAGACATCACTGACCAAACGTGTCGCACTGCTAACCAATCTTGATAACAGCGCGCTACAGAAGGTTTACGATGAAAGACTCACACTTAATCCCGGTGTCGATCTGATGCTAGCCACGCTTAGGGCCAAAGGAATTAAAATCGCACTGGTCTCCGGTGGTTTTACTTTTTTCACCAGCCGCCTCAAAGAGCGCTGCCAGCTCGACTATGCCCACGCCAATGTACTGGAAGAGCGCGACGGCAAGCTCACCGGCAAGGTTATTGGCAGCATCGTCGGCGCAGAGGCAAAAGAGACCTTCCTGCGTAAAATATGCGCTGAACTTGGTATCGGACTCAATCAGGCAATCGCAATGGGCGACGGTGCCAATGATCTCAAAATGATGAAACCGGCGGGACTTAGTATCGCCTATCACGCCAAACCAGCGGTACAGGCACAGGCCGATATCGCCTTTAATTACTGTGGATTGGATGGCATGCTTGGCGTGCTTGATTGCGAGTAAGAACTGCTGGCCTACCGGATCGTTATATGAAAAGGCCGGTATCTTGTGGTCAAAGCACTCTCCGCGGCGGCAGCTAAAGCAACCGCTCACGCAATATTATGATCAATCCTCAATGACAAAGCGATTGTTCATGAAAGTATCATTTGAGAAAACGGATAGGCTTGTCTCTCATCGGCTCAAAGCAATAATGTTATAATCGCCGTGTGGAGTCGGTGTGATTACCTTCCAGTTCAAGAACAAACAGACAGTGCCCTTCTGTATTTTCCCCCCAATGCAAGAGAATAGATAATTGCCGCTCCACCTGACGCATACTGTAATCAGTTTTATATTGAAAGGACGTTGTTTACTTGTTGACTAAATATTATTCTCTTGGTTATTTTTCAGTCAGAATGATGCGGCCTCTCCTTTAAATCTTGGGCTTTATCAGAGCGGTGTTTGGTGCAAAGTTAATTTCTCACGACTGGATTTCATGCTGGCCTCGCTGAATACTGGGATGGCTTCAGTATGCACTGGCCCTCTAAATGCCCGTGTAAGGCAAACAGACGTGGAGCTACACGAAACTTGAAGATGCGATATAGAAAGTAACGAGCCGCATTTTCCCGTGAGAATTCCAACTCATTCGGCGTGACAAAAAATGGCGTACTTTTACCGTATTTTGTTGTCTTTGCCTCGATAAACCTATCTGTTCCATTTTCCTCAAATGAACGAATATCGAAACCTGCTGATGGGCCAACTGTAACTGATATTTGCTCAATGCGCTCGGCAAGTGCCTCTTTTCCGGCGCGAATGAGTCTGGCTCGCTCAAAATTGATGACAAACTGCTCCCCAGCATCCCCGAGAGTTTGATTTTGCGCCTCCCTTTCCAGGTAGTTCACACCTGCTGGATTATAGATTGATAGAGATTCGGCAACGACAGGCACCTCTTTTACATCCCGCTTTGGTGGAGCCTCCATTGCAGCTAGAAAATCGCCAACTGCTGGAACCGAAGGAACAGCTTCTGAGTCTGTCTGGAACAATGATTCAAGCATGGGGTTATTCGCAAGGTAATCAGATACCGCTGCGGGCAATAGCGTCCGCTGGTAATTTGACTGGGGCTTGTAACCATCAATGTATGGGACACCCATTTCAATCAGCACTGCACTGATATTTTGATGCTTCAGTTCAACCGAACCATCTGATCGATTATCTAGGCGCTCCATCAATGCGCGACGATGCTCAGTCTTGTTATACTTCCGTCCTGACAACTCTATCCGAAGCATGCTGAAGTAATCCTCAACAGCCTCCTCGACTTCAGGTTTTGACCAATTCTTTGGCATTGTTATTTATGAAATCTATCGATTCGCACCACTGGCAACAACAAACAGAGAGTTTTGCTGTCCGAGCGCATGTGATTGATTATTGGACGAGGCCCTTTCGCGGAAAAAGGTAAACATTCTGTGGCGTATTTATGGAAGACCATATTCTTCAGATTCAACGATGAAGTCTTTTCGAACAATTTTTCCATTAAGCTCCTCATTTTGCAACAATGAAAAAAAGCGGTATGAAATACCACTTGCCTTACATGTAACTATCTTGTTATATGCTTTACTCATTTCACAACCTTTTACTATTTTTTATCTCTGCTATTGAAAATATGTTTTAAATTCGTTGCTGTCCTGTGTTAGCAGACGCATCAGCCTGGGATGAATAAACAGTTTTTCACGTCCTGCTTTCACTTCTTCTAACACTCCCGCCTCACATAATTGTTTTAAGTAGACGGATGCAGTTTGTCGCTTGGCAATATCAGCATCGACAAGGTTAGCAATTCGGCAGTAGGGTTGTACAAAAATCAACTCTACCAGTTCACGACTATAAATGGATGGCAGTTTTTCGCGGACATAATCCGCTGTGTGCTCCATAAGTTGTCGAATAGCGACTATCTTGTCTCGTGTCCATATTGAGGTTTTCTCAACGGCATCCAGTATATAAAGTATCCATTGTTCCCATTGTTGATCTGTGGTGACATCCAGTAAATATTGATAATAGGCCGTCTTGTTCTGGATAATGTAGCGACTGAGGTAAAGAACGGGTATTTCCAGCAGGCCTTGCTCTATCAGAAACAGCAGATTGATAACCCTGCCGGTACGGCCATTACCATCGGTAAAAGGGTGAATAGCTTCAAACTGGTAGTGGCAGACGGCCATACGCACCAGTGGCTCTATATCGGGATGGTTGTGAATAAACCTTTCCCAGTTGGCCATGAGTTCCCGCAGCCGGGTTTCCTCTTCGGGCGGGGTATAGATGGTGTTTCCGGTGGCATCATTGGCCAGGGCTGTGCCGGGAACCCGGCGAATGTCCATATTGATACCCTTGATAGTAGTGCAAATTTCTACAGCAGTGGCCGTACACAAGGGACGGTTTTCGAGTGCCTGATAACCCTGATAGAGCGCGGTGCGGTATCGAAGCGCTTCCTTGGTGGCCGGGTCGGCTGTGGAATTGAACAGATCACCTTGCTGCTCGGCAAACTGGAACAGCTCGTCAGTAGTGGTGACAATATTTTCGATTTCTGAGCTGTCTCGTGCTTCCAGTATAGGAATGGTGTTGATAAGCACGGCCTGATTAGGGATAAGCCCGCCAGCCTGTTTCAGCTCCGCCAATGCGGCCTGTGCAGTCACGCATTTTTTGAGGATCGCTTTGCTTTCAATATCTGCTATGGGTGGAAGCTGAGGCAAATCATTATAGGGTTTTGCTGGATTAAATTGCGCCATATGTTTATGTTTTCCAAATTTATCGACACATCCTTATCTTATGTCGAAGCCATCGACACATCAACAAAAAATGTCGAAAATTAGCATAATTATCGACATGATGAAACCGGCGGGGCTCAGTATCGCCTTTAATTACTGTGGACTGGACGGTATGCTTGGTATGCTTGATTGTGAGTAAGAACGATGGAATACCTGATCTTTACAGCGTGCCCCCTGGGTATTGAGCTGGGGCTGTTTGCGATCATTGCCGGTATCATCTATGAGGTGGTACGTAACATCAAAAATAAAAAAGCCCACGAAGAGAAACAAAATTAGACCATGTCACGTTATCGCCCTCCTCAACCGCCGTCATCACTGTACATCACGCCCGCAGGTTACACCGCCCTTGATGATGAATTAAAGGCGCTATGGAAACGCCGGCACCTCGTGGTCGAAGCACTCTCCGCAGCGGCGGCCGAAGGCGACCGCTCCGAAAATGCCGAATATATTTATCGTAAAAAAGAGCTGCGCGGCATCGACCGCCGCATTCGTTATCTGCAAAAACGACTGCCCAATTTTAAAGTGGTGCATGACAAACCATCCACATCAGAGCGTATATTTTTTGGTGCGTGGGTCACGCTGGAAGATGATGATGGCAAAGAGATAATCTATCGCATCGTCGGCGCGGATGAGACCGACCCCCAACTCGGTTTCATCAGTATCGATTCACCGATGGCAAAGGCGCTGCTCAAAAAAGAGATTGATGAAACACCTGATGGCGATCAATGTTTATACGTCTGTGCGATACGCTACTAAAAAGTAGCTCAAGCCAGCTAAGGGATGAAAATTAAATAATTTGTGTGTCACTTGCATAAGTTATTTAATTTCTAAACCAGTTTGTTTTTGTATTTTTCTCGAAGTATCAAGCTCACATCAGAAAACAAATCAAGCACAGGGATCAACTCGCTTCCCATTTCAGACAGGCTATATTCAACATTAGGAGGCGTACCGTGAATAACACGTCGCACCACCACTCCTTGCTCTTCCATCCCACGCAAGCGGGCAGACAGCACCTTGGCAGAGACGCCATCCAGAATCCGTCGTAAATCACCAAAACAAAATGGCTTATCTTTAAGATAAAAAATGATTTCCAACGTCCAGGCTCCAGCAAGCAATTTAACACATGGACTTAATGCACAATTTTTTGAAGGTTCTAACACAGATGATCTCTCCAGCCGGTTACCACTTGGTTACTACTTATATTCACATGAATTTAAGATTAGACTACAGAAAACTATAACAGCCGTTGCTAAAATGAACAAACGAAGCTCTCCTCATAAAAGACTCTCAACACAGTTTCTTGATCGCTGGTCTCCTCGCGCCTTTTTGCCCGACTCACTCTCTGATGATGAAATAGCCACACTATTTGAGGCAGCACGCTGGAGCCCTTCCTGCTATAACGAACAGCCGTGGCGTTTTGTGTTTGCGAGAACAGAGAATGATCGAAATAACTTTCTATCAACATTCGTAAAAGCCAACCAGTCCTGGACCGATAAAGCGCCGCTGCTGGTGCTTGTTATCGCCTCAAACAGGTTTAGCAAAAATGACCAACCAAACCGCTGGGCTGAATTCGACACCGGTACCGCCTGGATGTCACTAGCAATCCAGGCAGAAAATCTCGGGCTTGCCTGTCACGCCATGGGCGGTTTTGATGCTGAAAAATCACTATCACTATGGCAGGCCGACCCAGAAAAACACACGGCACTGTGCATGGTTGCGATTGGTCGGCAAGCACCCGCATCGATGCTAGAAGCAACACTGGCCGAACGCGAACTGCCCAGCGATAGACAGCCACAATCATTTTTTGTATTCGAATCAAAACTCGCGACAGAAGAAAAATAAAGTACACCGCCATTGTGATCAACAACACTAACGGCCAGATGAACCATCATTATGGATAGATGCTTGATGGAGAGCATCGAACGGCTTCAGTCATGTAAAGAGTTACTGGAGGTCAAAGAGGCGCTTATTTCAATCAAGGAAAAGCTCGACTTTGATAATGTTCTGTATGCGATCAAACTGCCCAGTACCTTTACGCGCAGCTCTGCCTTTATTGTCAGTGATTATCCTCGAAAGTGGTTAGAACGTTACGCCAATGAGGGCTACGTCAATATTGACCCTGTCGCAAGGCATTGCTTTAGCTCCCCCGAACCCTACCACTGGAATTGTTTTAAAACATTTGATCAAAAAGAGATAAAGGTATTTGCACAGGAGGCACGTGACTTCAGGCTTCGCGATGGCATTAGCATCGGTATGTCTGGCTTTCATGGTGAAACAGCCCTACTGAGCCTCGCCTCAGAAACAGCGCTTGACCCCAATAGCGATAAATTCCAGTACACCATTGCGTACATGAGCGCGATACAAACACACATCCATACCAGTATTCGCAAGGTATCGATCCCCCCTCAAGAACAAGCACCGGAGGTTAATCTAACTGAACGAGAAAGAAGTTGCCTGTTATGGGTGGCAGAGGGCAAAACAGCACAGGACATTGCCTTGATACTATCGATCTCTGAAGCGACCGTCACCTTCCACATTAAGAACTGCATCAAGAAATTAAAGGTTGCTAACCGCAGCCAGGCCATTGCTAAAGCGGTATTACTCGGTTTAATTACCCCTCAATTCACCCGCGATGCCGTTCCCACCTATCATTTTTGATAGTTACATCGGCTCAATCAAAAGCGCATGATACTTCCACTTTAATCTGGGCGGCACAGCTAGCGCGGTGAATATTCCTCTGCTACGCCCTCGACAGTAGTACAACAAGGGACATGCTCATGATCAAAGTTCGATCAGCAGAAAAACGAGGCCGTACACAACTCGACTGGCTTGATAGCTTTCATACCTTTTCATTTTCATCTTATTACCACCCGGATGAAAATGGGTTTTCAGAACTCCTAGTCATCAATGAAGATCATGTTATCCCCGGTGGTGGTTTCGCCACCCACTCCCATCGTGATATGGAAATTGTGACCTACGTACTCGATGGCGCACTCGAACATAAAGATAGCATGGGTAACACGTCGATTATCCAACCGGGTGATACACAACGGATGAGTGCGGGCAAAGGTGTCACACACAGCGAGTACAACGCATCGAATAGTGAGCCTGTTCATTTTTTACAGGTCTGGATTAAACCCAATCAACCTGGCATTACTCCGGGATACGAACAAAAACATGTACCGTGTGAAGAGAAGCAGGGAAAACTGCGCCTGATTGCCTCACCAAAAGGTAACCATAACTCAGTGGTTATTCATCAAGACGTCAACCTCTACGCCGCCGTTTTAAACCACAGTGATTCAATTGAATACCCACTGCCGAGCGGGCGAAAATTTTACCTCCATGTCTGTCGCGGTAGTATCAACATCAACAATAAACCGTTATCGGCAGGCGATGGTGCAAGGATAACGGATGAAAAAATTCTGTTAATTAGCAACGATGCTGAGACTGAGTCCGAATTTTTACTTTTTGATCTTCCTTAATCATCAATTTTAATTTAAAAAAAAGGTGCTCTTCCATGTCAACACTCGAACTATTAAACGCAGAAAATTGCACCGTTATCTTTATTGACCACCAGCCACAGATGGCATTTGGTGTGGCGTCGATTGACCGCCAACTACTGCTCAACAACACCCTTGGCCTTGCCAAGGCTGCCCGTACCTTCAACGTACCCACCATATTCACCACGGTTGAGACCGCCAGCTTTAGCGGCGAGATGTGGCCGCAACTGCTGGATATCTTTCCACAACAGACACCGATTGAACGCACCTCGATGAATTCATGGGAGGATGAAAAATTTGTAAGTGAAGTTGAAAAAGCGGGTAAAAAGAAATTAGTGATCGCCGCACTCTGGACTGAAGTCTGCCTTACCTTTCCTGCGCTGGAAGCGTTGGCGGCCGGTTATGAAGTCTATGCGGTGATTGATGCCTCAGGTGGTACGTCAACGGTTGCACATGAGATGGCGATTCAACGCATGACACAAGCGGGTGTTATCCCCGTCACCTGGCAACAGGTGATGTTGGAGTTCCAGCGCGACTGGGCCAACAAAGCGACCTACGATGACGTTATTGATATTGCCAAAGAACATGGCGGCGCTTACGGCATGGGCATCGAATATGCCTACACCATGGTGCATGGCCAACCGGCCAGTCGTCAACGCGACGAAAGTAAGCGGCCATGAACTCCCGACGAGAATTCTTGCTGTCGATGTTGGCAGCAAGCACCACCATGCTAGCAGGAGGCTGCACCATGCAGCGGATCAATCAGAACGATCATGAGGCAGATGCCGAATTAATTTTATTCAATGGCCATATTGCAACCATGGAGAGACAAAAACCCTTTGTCTCGGCCGTTGCAATCAAGCAAGGACGTTTCATCGCCACCGGCACAGACAAAGAGATTATGGTCTGGCGTGCTGACAATACACAGATGATCGACCTCGATAAAAAAACAGTGATCCCCGGACTCAACGATTCACACACACATTTGATTCGTGGTGGTCTGAATTACAACATGGAGCTGCGCTGGGACGGCGTACCATCGTTAGCCGATGGCCTGCGCATGTTACGTGAACAGGCACTGCGCACTCCCAGCGGTCAGTGGGTGCGAGTCATCGGTGGCTGGTCTGAATTCCAGTTTGCAGAACGTCGTATGCCGACACTGCAAGAGGTCAATGCAGCCGCACCCGATACCCCGGTGATGATTTTGCACCTCTATGCACGTGCCATCCTGAATAACGCAGCGCTACGCGCACTCGGCTATACACGTGACACCCCTAATCCACCCGGTGGTGAAATCCAGCGTGATAAAGCGGGGCACCCTACCGGACTACTGATCGCACGTCCAAACGCCTATATTCTTTATTCATCGCTTGCCAAAGCACCCATGCTACCACGCGAACATCAGGTTAATTCAACTCGCCAATTCATGCGTGAACTTAACCGCCTCGGTATTACCAGTGTGATTGATGCCGGAGGTGGTTTTCAAAACTATCCCGACGATTATGAAATCATCGACCAACTTCATAAAGATAATCAACTCACAGTACGCATCGCCTATAATCTTTTCACACAGAAACCCGGTGAAGAGCTTGATGATTTCACTCGCTGGACCAACATGACCCAAGCCGGAGCCGGTGATGACTTTTATCGCATGAACGGTGCAGGTGAGATGCTGATCTTCTCCGCCGTCGATTTTGAAGATTTTCTGGAACCGCGCCCAGAGTTATCGGGTGAAATGGAACCCCAGCTTCATGAAGTGGTATCACTACTCGCAGAAAAACGCTGGCCCTTTAGAATCCATGCCACTTATAATGAATCGATCACCCGTATTCTTGATGTTTATGAAGCGATCAACAGAGAAATTCCATTTGATGGACTGCACTGGACCATCGACCATGCCGAGACTATATCGGAACACAATATCGAACGTGTTAGAGAACTGGGCGGCGGCATTGCGATTCAGCATCGCATGGCCTTTCAGGGCGAATATTTTGTCGACCGCTACGGCGCAGCCATGGCTGAACAGACACCACCCATCGCCAAAATGATTGAGATGGGGGTACCGGTCGGTGCCGGTACCGATGCTACCCGTGTCGCTAGCTACAACCCTTTTGTAGCGCTCTATTGGTTAGTCTCAGGTAAGACCGTCGGTGGCATGCGATTATACCCAGATCACAACTGCCTCGACCGCATGGAAGCACTTCGACTATGGACTGTGGGCAGTAGTTGGTTCTCAGATGAAACAGAAAAAAAAGGAAAAATTGCCCCTGGCCAACTAGCAGACCTTGCGGTATTGACGGCAAATTATTTCGAGATGCCCGAAGCCGAGATCCGAGGACTCGAGTCACAACTCACCATGGTGGGCGGAAAAATTGTCTACGGTAATGGGGCCTTTAGTGACCTGGCACCAGCACCACTAGCGGTCAGCCCCGACTGGTCTCCCGTCGCGGTCTACGGTGGCTATGCTCATTTTAGCGCGCCCAATGCCGTCATCCATACCTGTTGTGGACATTCACACAAACCAGCGACACCAACCCAACGAGACCCTTTTGGCTGGGATGGCGGCTGCGCCTGCTTCGCGTTCTAAATAACCATGACCACATCCACCTGGGCACCATTAAGCCACCGAACGTTCCGGACGCTGTGGATTGTCACCATCGCATCCAATATCGGTACCTGGATGCACGAGGTTGGCGCGGCATGGCTGATGACCACACTCACCTCAGACCCACTCTTGATTGCTGCTATTCAACTGGCAACCTCGCTGCCTATCTTTATCTTCGCGCTACCCGCAGGTGCACTAGCAGATATCATCGACCGCCGCCGTTATCTGCTCACGGTGCAGGCGATGATGTTGATCACCACCACGCTACTGGCCACCTGCGCACTGCTTGGTATTCTTTCACCCTGGATGCTATTAGCATTCACCTTTGTGCTCGGCTGTGGTGCCGCCTTCAACGCACCCGCCTGGCAAGCAATCACACCCGAACTGGTACCCGCAGAGCAACTCGGCAATGCCATTGCACTGAATAGCCTGGGCATCAATATATCGCGTGCGATTGGCCCCGCACTAGGCGGCCTGTTAATTGCCATTTATGAACCATCACTGGTTTTTGTACTCAATGCGATTAGTTTTGTTGGCATACTGTTTGTGCTCTACCGTTGGCAACGTACCACTAACACTGATACCCTACCGGCCGAGCACTTTTTTGCATCAATACGCACCGGCATTCGTTATGCGCGGCAAACAGATGAAATTAAATTGGTGGCCATTCGTGCCATCGCCTTTTTTCTCTTTGCCAGTGTCATCTGGGCACTGTTACCTTTGATTGCAAGCACACAACTCAACCTTGATGCCGCGGGCTTTGGCCTATTGATGGCGACGATCGGTATCGGCGCAGTCATCGGTGCAATACTGCTGCCCCACCTAACCAGACGAATTAATAATAACCATATGGTGTCATCGGCCACCGCCCTGATCGCTAGTTGCGCCATTGGTCTATCGTTTACCAGCTCATTTTCTGTCGCGTTAATCATCATGAGTATCGTTGGCATCGCCTGGATCACCACCCTGTCGCTGCTTAATGTGGCAATACAAAAATCGACACCCAACTGGGTTCGCGCGCGCATTCTCTCCATTTATTTAGTCTGCTTCTTTGGAAGCATGGCCACCGGCAGCGCACTATGGGGCGGCATTGCCAAATACTCTGATATCGAAACCGCACTATTCACAGCAGGCATTGCACAAATCATCGCACTTATCTTAACGCACCGTTTTCGGATTCCAACCAATGATTACCCCAACCTGACACCATCAGGTCACTGGCCAGAACCACTCGTAGATAAAATACCTGAACACAACCAGGGCCCCGTCTTAATTACAATTGAGTACGTCGTAACACCATCCAACAGAAAGGCATTTACTCTCTTCATTAATAAACTTGGTGAGATAAGAAGACGTAACGGCGCGTATCTATGGCATGTATTTCATAATACAGATAACCCAACAAAGATCATTGAAATCTTTATGGTTGAATCATGGCTAGAACATTTAAGGCAACATCAACGTACCACCCAGGATGAGCAAGCACTACAACAACAGATTGAAACAATCACCACAAACATGGAACGAAAAATTTCTCACTACCTGCCATTTCAGTAATAAACAGATCATGATGATGAAAAAGTGACTACCCTCTTGCGGGTACGACTATTTATTCAGCCCTCTAACCATTCAATGACATGTACACCAATCTCTTCGACATCACGGTAGTGACATAGCGTCACCAACTCGGGGTAGTCCAGAGCCAACTGCATCACATTGTGAATGTTATACCCCTCATGACAACGCGCCGGATTATAAAAACCGAGTACCGGTTTACCCGCTTGAATAAAACGCATTGCATTCACCCCGGAACCAAAGCCCGCCTCATCAAAACCAAAAATAGCAACCTGCGCCTCTGCCTGGAAGGCTCGATCTCGCTCAAGAAAAAAAGCAGTGATTAACAGATCCTCATTTTCAAAACTATTTTTATGCGCTAGCTGCCAGTCAGGCCAATCCTTGTCATAATATTCAATCGGGTCACACACCATACGAGAGAATTCATCATCAGGCATCGCTGGAAATTGTTTTCGATAATAATGGTGGCGCGTATCGTAACCCAGGCCACTCGACTGCAACAGAG
>QIJH01000226.1 GCA_003232725.1 Chromatiaceae bacterium
GTTGATCCTGCTGCAGGTGGTTTTGGTGGTGGGCGCAGCGCTGGTAATGGTAATTTCAGTGATATTTTTGACGATGTCTTTGGCGACATTTTTGGTGGTGCGCGTGGTGCAGGTGGTGGTCAGAATCAGGCTTATCGTGGTGCGGACCTGCGTTATGACCTTGAACTAAGTCTTGAAGATGCAGTGCAAGGTACAACAGTTAAAGTGCGTTTGCCGACCAAGATTAAGTGCGGTACCTGCCGCGGTTCTGGTGCTAAAAAAGGAAGTTCGGCAAAAACCTGTGGAACTTGTCATGGGCAAGGGCAGGTGCGCATGCAGCAAGGGTTTTTCTCAATCCAGCAGGCGTGCCCGAAGTGTAAGGGGAAGGGTAAGGTGATTGCATCACCTTGTGGCGATTGCCATGGGGAAGGGCGTAAACAGGAACAGAAGACCCTCTCGGTGAAAATTCCGGCGGGTGTTGATAATGGCGATCGTATTCGCCTCTCGGGTGAAGGGGAAGCGGGTGAAAATGGTGGGCCAGCGGGTGATCTATACGTGCAGGTTCGCGTGCGTTCGCATTCAATCTTTTCGCGTGACGGTAGTAACCTCTATTGTGAGATGCCGATCAGTTTTGTGGCTGCTGCATTGGGTGGCGAGCTGGACGTGCCGACACTCTCTGGGCGGGTAAAATTAAAGGTGCCGGGTGAGACGCAAACGGGGCGTGTCTTTCGTCTGCGTGAAAAAGGGGTTAAATCGGTGCATGGTGGTGTGACCGGTGACCTGTTGTGTAAAGTGATTGTTGAAACACCGGTTAATTTAAGTGCGCGACAGAAAGAGATCCTGGAAGAATTTGAAGGGACATTGGCCGATGCGGGTAGCAAACACAGCCCTAAATCTCACACATGGTTTGGTGGGGTGAAGAAGTTTTTTGAAGATTTGAAGATTTAATCGAATAGCGGCCTTTGTACGAACCGTGGTTTTGTTCTCTGGCACCAACAGCAGGTGCTTTAGGTGAGACAAAAGCGTACGGAATGAGGGCGGTTTATCACGATAAATGACCGATTGAGAGCGTTTTTAGCGCTGCCAGAGGGCAAAAGAACAGTCGTGCAAAGGTCTCGAATAGAAATTTGTTGTAGTCATATCTGGGAGTGGGAATGATCCGAATCGGAATTACAGGGGCGGCGGGGCGGATGGGACGCTGCCTGATTGAGGCGAGTCAGCTACGTGCTGATGAGGTTCAGTTTAGCGCAGCGATTGAGCACCCGGAGAGTTCATTGATCGGTGCCGATGCGCTGGAAGTGGCTGGGCTTGGGCGTTCTAATGTCAATATTAGTATCAGCGTTGAGTCGGTGGTAGCGGACTTCGATGTGTTGATCGACTTTACCCGCCCTGATGTCACGCTGGCAAATCTTGCGGTATGCCACGCGGCGGGCAAGGCGATGGTGATTGGCACTACTGGTTTTTCCGATGAAGAAAAGCAGCTGATTAACGATGCCGCGAAAGATATTCCGATAGTCTTTGCGCCGAACATGAGTGTGGGTGTTAATCTCTGCTTTAAACTGCTGGAGATGGCTGCCAAAGTGATGGGCGATGAGGTGGATATCGAGGTGATTGAGGCGCATCACCGTCACAAGATCGATGCTCCTTCCGGTACCGCGCTGCGCATGGGTGAAGTGATTGCCAATACGTTGGGACGAGACCTCAATGAATGTGCGGTCTACGGCCGGAAGGGGCAGACGGGCGAGCGTGAGCGTAAAACCATCGGTTTTGAGACCATACGTGCGGGCGATATCGTCGGTGATCACACGGTTCTGTTTGCCGATATCGGAGAGCGCATTGAGATTACCCATAAGGCCACTAGCCGCATGACTTTTGCTAGTGGTGCAGTAAGAGCGGCACTGTGGTTGAAAAGGTCTGAAAGCGGCTTGTTCGACATGCAGGATGTACTGGGGTTGAAATAGCCCATCTTCAAGGCTGATATAGCGCCTGAGATAATCGATAAATTCACCGTCATTTTCTATTTTCAGCAGCGATGTTGGATGGACAGCCAGGGCCTGAATAGGGTAGAATTCTGTCGTCTGAACAGTATGATATTAGCTGGCTAGACATCAAAAACATACCCAGTTTCTTAAGGCGGGATGAGTGAATAGCTCTTCCCGCTTTGTCTATCTGCCGGAGAAGAATGTGTTACAACCTGCCTTGTTAGCCCTTGAAGATGGAAATTTATTCTGGGGAATCGCCATTGGCGCAGCAGGTGAAACAACGGGTGAGGTGGTGTTTAATACTTCGATCACAGGTTATCAGGAGATCCTCACCGACCCCTCTTATGCGAAACAAATTATCATGCTGACTCAGCCGCATATCGGTAACGTGGGTGTTAACGCCGATGATGAAGAGTCGGCTGGGGTTGTGGCGAGTGGTCTGGTGATTCGTGATCTGCCCTTGACTCATAGCAACTGGCGCGCCGAAGAGTCACTGGCCAGTTATCTCGAACGGCACCAGGTGATTGGCATTGCTGATATTGACACCCGCCGCCTGACACGAATTCTGCGTGAGAAGGGTGCTCAAAACGGATGCATTGTGAGTGGTGACAAAATTGATGAAGCGTCTGCCATAGAAGCCGCTCGTGGTTTTACTGGCTTGCAGGGAATGGACCTGGCGAAAGAAGTCACCATTGATAAAATCTATCCGTGGGATCAGGGGCTTGGTCGTTGGTCAACGTCACCCATGCAGCATGCTGAAGATGGCTACCGTTTTAAAGTGGTGGTTTATGACTTCGGTGTAAAAAGAAATATCCTACGTATTCTAGTTGAGCGTGGTTGTCATGTGACAGTCGTTCCGGCACAGACAGGCGCTAGCGAAGTGCTGGCAATGCAGCCTGACGGGGTGTTCTTATCGAATGGCCCGGGTGACCCTGCTCCGTGTGATTATGCGATTGCTGCGATCAAAGAAATCCTGAACACCACGGATATTCCCATGTTTGGCATCTGCCTTGGTCATCAACTACTGGCGCTTGCCTGTGGTGCTGAGACGGAGAAGATGAAGTTTGGCCACCACGGGGCTAACCACCCAGTGCAGGATCTTGATAGCGGTGCGGTGATGATTACCAGTCAAAATCATGGCTTCGCAGTAGCAGAGGCGACGCTACCGGCGACATTGCGTGCAACGCATCGTTCGCTGTTTGACCAATCACTGCAAGGGATTCATCATACTGAGAAACCTGCCTTCGGTTTTCAGGGGCATCCTGAAGCGAGTCCGGGGCCACAAGATGCCGGTGTTCTGTTTGACCACTTTATTGATCTGATGCGACAGCGTTAATCGTGTCAGTGAATAATTATTACCTGAACCTTTATTGCGACTTTTTACAGAAATAAAAAATGCCAAAACGTACAGATATTAAAAGTGTTCTAGTGATTGGCGCGGGCCCGATTATCATTGGCCAGGCGTGTGAGTTTGACTATTCCGGCGCACAGGCGTGTAAGGCGCTACGCGAAGAGGGTTACCGTGTTGTGCTGGTGAATTCAAATCCAGCGACCATCATGACAGACCCCGAGATGGCCGATGCAACTTATATTGAACCCGTTTGCTGGCAGACGGTGGCGAAGGTTATTGAGAAAGAGCGCCCCGATGCGCTGCTGCCAACGATGGGTGGACAGACAGCATTGAACTGTGCGCTTGATCTTGCACGTGAAGGGGTGCTGGAAAAATTTGCGGTACAGATGATCGGCGCGTCAAGCGATGCGATCGATATGGCTGAAGATCGTGATCGCTTCCGTAAGGCGATGGATGAAATCGGCCTTGAGTCACCACGTTCAAGCATTGCTCACAGTATGGAAGAGGCGTTTCAGGTACAGAAAAAGGTGGGATTTCCGACTGTTATCCGCCCCTCGTTCACGCTCGGTGGCAGCGGTGGTGGTATTGCCTACAACCGCGAAGAGTTTGTTGAAATTTGCACACGTGGTCTGGATCTTTCACCGACCAATGAACTGTTGATTGAAGAGTCTCTGGTCGGCTGGAAAGAGTATGAGATGGAAGTCGTACGTGATCGTAACGATAACTGCATTATCATCTGTTCGATTGAAAACTTTGATCCGATGGGTGTTCATACCGGTGATTCAATTACGATTGCGCCAGCATTAACGCTGACCGATAAAGAGTACCAGAAATTACGTAATGCTTCGCTGGCTGTCCTGCGTAAAATTGGTGTTGAGACCGGTGGTTCTAATGTGCAGTTTGGGATTAACCCTGAAGATGGTCGTCTGATTATTATTGAGATGAATCCACGTGTCTCTCGTTCATCGGCACTGGCTTCAAAAGCAACTGGCTTTCCAATTGCGCGGGTAGCGGCAAAGCTTGCAATTGGCTACACCCTTGATGAGTTGAGTAATGAGATTACCGGCGGTGCAACCCCGGCATCGTTTGAACCAACCATTGATTACATCGTCACCAAGGTACCACGTTTTACTTTTGAGAAGTTTCCGAAGGCAGATTCACGCCTGACCACGCAGATGAAATCGGTGGGTGAAGTGATGGCGATAGGACGCACCTTTCAGGAGTCACTGCAGAAAGCACTGCGCAGCCTTGAGACCGGCATGGATGGCCTCAATGAGATGATCGACATCGCATCTGAAGATGCGCTTGAAGTTATTCAGCAAGAACTTGGATCACCAGGGCCAGATCGTATCTGGTACATCGCCGACGCCTTTCGTTATGGTTTGTCTGTGGATGAGATCTATAACCTGTGTATGATTGACCCCTGGTTTCTAGTGCAGATTCAACACCTGGTTGAGCTTGAAAAAGGCATGAAAGGACGCGCACTGGAAAGTTTTGGGCGAAAAGAACTCTACGCGCTTAAACGTAAAGGTTTTTCTGATCGTCGCATGGCCACACTGCTCGGTTGCGACGAAGATAAACTGCGTGCACTGCGCCATGAGCTTGATGTTCACCCTGTCTATAAGCGGGTTGATTCGTGTGCCGCTGAATTTTCGTCAAGCACCGCCTATCTCTATTCGACCTATGAAGAGGAGTGCGAGGCTGCACCTTCGACGCGCGATAAAATTATGGTGCTCGGCGGTGGCCCTAACCGTATTGGGCAGGGAATCGAATTTGATTACTGCTGTGTACAGGCTGCCTTTGCAATGCGTGAAGATGGCTATGAAACCATTATGGTTAACTGTAATCCTGAAACAGTTTCGACTGATTACGATACATCAGACCGCCTCTATTTCGAGCCGTTGACACTGGAAGATGTACTGGAAATTATTGCGCTTGAAAAACCGCAGGGTGTGATTGTGCAATATGGTGGGCAAACGCCATTAAAACTGGCACGTGCGTTGGAAGCGGCAGGTACACCGATTATTGGCACCTCGCCGGATGCGATCGACCTTGCCGAAGATCGTGAACGTTTTCAGCAGTTGATTCAGAGCCTGAATTTGAAACAGCCACCCAATGCCACTGCACGTACGGAAGCGCAGGCGGTTGAGTTAGCGCAAGGCATCGGTTTTCCATTAGTGGTTCGTCCATCTTATGTATTGGGTGGGCGCGCGATGGAGATTGTGCACAATGAAGATGACCTGAAACGTTACATGACCGAAGCGGTGCAGGTATCAAACGACTCACCTGTTCTGTTAGATCGTTTTTTGAATGATGCGATTGAACTTGATGTCGATGCGGTTTGTGACGGTAGTGAGGTTGTGATTGGCGGCATTATGGAGCATATTGAGCAGGCTGGTATTCACTCGGGTGATTCAGCCTGTTCACTGCCAACTTATAGTCTTGATCCTGCAATTGTTGATCGTGTGCGTCAACAGACAAAGCAGCTTGCTCTGGGCCTTAAGGTAAAAGGGCTGATGAATATTCAGTTCGCGGTTAAAGACGATGATATTTATGTGATTGAAGTGAACCCTCGTGCATCACGTACCGTACCGTTTGTTTCAAAGGCGTGTGGTATTTCACTGGCACAGATTGGTGCGCGCTGTATGGCGGGTACTACGCTGGCTGATCAGGGGGTTACTAAAGAGATCATTCCAGATTACTATGCGGTAAAAGAGGCAGTATTCCCATTTGCTAAATTCCCAGGTGTTGATACCTTGCTTGGGCCAGAAATGAAATCGACCGGCGAGGTGATGGGGGTTGGTCGTACTTTCGCTGAGGCCTTCGCAAAAGCACAATTAGGGGCTGGTGTTGTGTTGCCTCGCTGCGGACGTGTTTTTATTAGCGTGCGTGATGGAGACAAACCCAAGGCCGTTGAAGTTGCCAAAATGTTAAGTGACATGGGGTTTGAACTTGTTGCGACTGGTGGTACCAGGGATGCAATTGAGCAGGCGGGAATCAGATGTGAGTTGGTTAATAAAGTGGCTCAGGGTCGTCCGCATATTGTGGATATGATTAAAAACAATGAAATTAATTTCATTATTAATACCACCTCTGGAAAGCGTGCGATTTCTGATTCGAGTCAGATTCGACGTGCTGCATTGCAACAGAAAATAACGTATACCACGACGATTGCAGGAGCCCATGTAACGACATTGGCACTGCAAAAAATTGATCAAGATGATGTCAACAGTCTACAAGACCTGCATAAGGAGTTAAATGCATGAACAAGGTTCCTTTAACATTGGCGGGTGCTGAAAGCCTGCGTAAAGAGCTGGAAGAGCTAAAAACAGTGGCGAGACCTCGCGTGGTCCAAGCGATTGCTGAAGCACGTGCTCATGGTGATTTAAAAGAAAATGCCGAATATCATGCTGCAAAAGAGCAGCAGAGTTTTATTGAAGGGCGCATAAACGATATTGATGGTAAGTTGAGTAATGCAGAAATCATTGATGTGACTAAACTCAATGCGGGTGGCAAAGTTGTCTTTGGTGCAACGGTTGGTCTATGTAATGAAGAGACTGGTGACGAGGTGACTTATCAAATCGTTGGTGTTGATGAGGCTGATATCAAAGTGAATAAAATCTCTGTTAGCTCACCCATCGCACGCGCCATGATCGGTAAAGAAATAGAGGATATTGCGACGGTACAGGCACCGGGTGGTGTTAAAGAGTATGAGATCCTCTCAATCAAATATGTCTAAATCGTTTTTTCAGAGGGACTAATATGACTATTTTAACCTGCACACGTTTGCTCGCGGTTGAACGTCTTTTGTTGGCACTATGGGTGGGTGGCATCTGCGTCATCGGTTATCTAGTGGCCCCCATTCTCTTTGCAACACTGACTGATGAGCGTCAGATGGCGGGTATGCTTGCCGGTAAAATGTTCTCTGCCATTAGCTGGGTCGGGCTGGTGATCGGAACGCTGTTATTCATCGGCTCTATTGTCGGTACGGGTGCTCAATGGTTACGTCAGTGGCGTTGCTGGGCGCTTATTTCAATGTTGCTCGTTGTGGTGCTGATGTTGTTTGTGATTCAGCCTATGATGGCAGATTTAAAGTCGCAAGGTCCTGTGATAAAAGGGACTGAACTTGCTGCTGAATTTGGCCGTCTTCACGGCATCTCTTCTGGTCTTTATCTGTTGATGTCATTATCAGGGTTAACATTAGTTGCCACAGGCTTACGTCGCCCTTGATTTTCTTACTTTACAGTCGATAGTTAACCGCTCTTAATGAGTTGTTTGCATTGACCTGCTGCAGTCGAATTTTCAGGTAAATTATAAGGACGATGTGAGCAGGTTTTGTCGGTTGCCAAAAAATGGGTGATTAGGGAGTGTTCTCAATGAATAAGGCCACCCTGTTGCGACTGAAAAATCGCCAGGCAAGGCGAGAGGAGAGCCGTTTGCTCATTGCAAATAAACGACGAACAACGCGGCATGGCATTTTTTCAGCCACCACCCGAAGGGCCGGGCCTCTGTTTCCGCCCCGCAGCGTTATCACTTGCTTATGTGGAACAACCACACAGCACTCGCTCTGCCTTGCTGGGCAAAAACAGAGGCCCGGCAGGATGGTCTTATTAATTGAGAACACCCCCTAGGTAACAGGAGTTGAATGTGACTGAAAAAAAAATTCCAGATAAGCAATGTCTAGGTGATCCAATCGAGCCGGCCAATATCGTAATTTTTGGTGCGGCAGGCGACTTAACCAAGCGTAAACTCGTGCCAGCACTGTTGAAGATGTTGCGCTGTGGTCTATTACACCCGAAGAGTAAAGTGATTGGCCTTTTCAAGGGACGCACTGAGTCAGATTGGCTTGAGTCACTTTATCAGGGGGTGCGCGCGTATGCGCCAGAGGTGAATCTGGATGATGGGCAGTGGCAAACATTCAAAACGATGTGTAAGGCTGTTCCTGGTGATTTAAGGGATAACGCTACTTATGATGGGCTAAAAGATGCACTGGAGACGATCGATGGTCATCGTAATGCGATGTTCTATTGTGCGGTGCCACCGCAGTGGTATGCAACGATCACGACGGGTCTTAAGCGTGTTGGCTTGACCGATGAAACGGATGGTTTTCGCCGCTTGGTGATTGAAAAGCCTTTTGGCATGGATCTGGAAAGTGCGAAGAAACTTAATGGTGAACTGCAGGCCTCATTAGACGAATCACAGATTTATCGTATCGATCATTATCTAGGTAAGGAGAGCGTGCAAAATTTGCTTGTTTACCGCTTTTCTAACAGTATTCTAGAGCCACTATGGAATCGAAACTTTATTGACCATATTCAAATTTCGGCCGCGGAGTCAATCGGAATTGAGTACCGTGCCAACTACTATGAGAAATCGGGTGCTCTGCGTGACATGATTCAAAGCCATTTGATGCAGGTGATGACGCTGGTGGCGATGGAACCACCAGTTGAATTTACTGCTGATGCGGTGCGTGATGAGAAGATCAAAGTGTTGCGCGCTGTGCGCCCTTTTGAAAAAGAAAATATTAAAAAGCAGACGATAGCCGCACAATACAGTGCCGGTAAAATTGATGGTGAAGCGGTTAAGTCATATGTTGCCGAAGAGGGGGTTTCGCCGGAATCTGCGACTGAGACATTGGTAGGTGCTCGTTTTTATATCGATAACTGGCGCTGGCAAGGTGTCCCTTTTGTATTATGGACGGGTAAGCGCTTACCGCGACGCGTCTCTGAAATTGTGATCCGTTTTCGCAAGCCACCTTTCAACCTTTTTGATACGGAAGGCAATCCACCGTTAGCCAATGCGCTGGTATTTCGAGTGCACCCTGATGAAGGGATTTCATTGCGTATGAATGCAAAGTTGCCAGGATTAACCACTGATATCAAGCGCAGCGTGATGCATGCCCCTTATTCCGAAGATGGTGGTGATATTTCAGATGCTTATGAAGTGTTATTGCATGATGTGTTGAGTGGTGATGCGACGCTCTTTTCTCGTGCAGATGAAGTGGAAGAGTCGTGGCAGATCATCGACCCTATTTTGCAAGCATGGAAAGATAAGCTTTCGATTAACCGTTACCAGGCGGGAACATGGGAGATAGAAGGGATGGAGGAGCTATTTGAAGGTTGTGAACTGGGTTGGCATAAGCCAGGTCATTAATATGCATCACTGGACAGTTTCTACTTCATTCGACGCAGCATCTATAGCCGCGGCAGATTTTATTGCCGTTCAGGTGAGTGCGGCTATTGAAGCGCGCGGTATTTGTCATATGATTGTGCCAGGTGGCAATACCCCGGCGGGCTGTTATGCCGCGTTGGCGGAAAAACCGTTACCATGGGATAAGCTGCACTGTTATCCCGGTGATGAACGCTGTTATCACGTCGGCCATGCTGAGCGAAATGACGTGATGATTGAGGCGAATTTTTTGTCCCGTATTCCAAGTATTCATTTTCACCCAATGCCTGCGGAGCTAGGCGCAAAACAGGCTGCGTTGGCCTATCAAGCAACGATTGAAGCGGTTGATCTGTTTGATATCGCCTTTCTTGGCATGGGTGAAGATGGCCATACGGCTAGTCTGTTCCCAGGAAATATCGCTTTAGCAGATACAGCAACAGTGGTTGCTGTTCATCATTCGCCAAAACCGCCGGCTGATCGTATCAGTATGAGCATGCTGGTTTTACGTCAGGCGCGTCTTCGTGTGGTGCTGGTTGCGGGCTCATCAAAGGCATCCATCATGGGGGAAATTCGCAGTGGTGCACCGTTGCCGGTAAACCAGATAGGCGATATCCATTGGTTTGTTGATGAGGCGTCGCTCTCTATAGATAGTGAACCATCATGTTAAGGAATTCCTGAATGAGTAGCGGTTCCAACAAATAATTGAGTAACTATTCAGCTCACTTCTGAATAGTTACATAATTGAGAGGGCTTGAAATAATGAAGATGCTGGAAATACGTGAAATAGCCAGGAAAATGGGGATTAAAAGTGGCCGTTTGAATAAGATGAGGCTTATCCGCACCATTCAGCTGGATGAAGGGAATTTTGATTGCTTTGGATCAGCCGGTGAGGGCGAGTGTGATCAAACACTCTGTAAATGGCGTGAGGACTGCTTGCCCACGGTGAAGAAACGACATAGTTAAGTATTAAACGACGGCCTGGTCACGGTCGCTGAGTGCTTGTTGGTAAAGTTTAATATAGTGCCCGGCACTGCGCTGCCAGGAAAAGTCACCTTTCATTGCGGCACGCTGTAGTTTTTTCCACGCGGCTGTTTCCTGGTAAAGTCCTAGTGCAGTTCTTAATGTTGTTAGTAGTGCCTCGGCACTTTGTTCTGTTATAACAAAGCCATTGGCGGTTTTACTTTTACGATTAAGATCATTCGCATCAACCACGGTATCTGCGAGTCCGCCAACATTTCTGACGATTGGCAACGTGCCGTAACGCAGGCTATATAATTGGTTCAGGCCGCAAGGCTCAAAGGTAGAAGGCATCAGGAACATATCACTACCCGCTTCAATCTGGTGGGAAAGAATTTCGTTGTAACCGATCACCACGTTAAGTTTGTCAGGATGGTTGTTAGCCCATTTCACTAACTGTATTTCGTAGTGTGTCTCGCCATTGCCGAGCATCACGAGCTGTATGGGCAGATTAACGATCTCTGCCATGGCACCTAGAATAATATCAAGGCCTTTCTGTTCAACCATCCGGCTGATCATGCCGACGAGCGGAATCCTGGCATCGACTGGCAGGCCAAGCTGTTTTTGCAGTGCCGTTTTATTTTTGCTCTTTTGTGCAAGTTTGTGTGAATCGTAGTTGGCTGTCAGGTGAGGGTCTGTTGCCGGGTTCCATACTGTCTGATCGATACCGTTGAGGATGCCGGAAAGGCGCGCTTGTCGATGTTGTAAGAGGCCATTAAGACCATATCCAAACTCTGGTAGCAGAATTTCGCGGGCATAGGTTGGGCTGACGGCATTGATGCGGTCAGCGTAGACCAGTCCGCCCTTGATAAATGAGAGTTGATCATAAAACTCCAGCCGTGATGGCTGCCACAGGTTGCCGGGTAGTTCGAGATCGGTAAACGTTTGCTGACTAAACAGCCCTTGATAGGCGAGGTTATGGATGGTAAACAGAGTCGCTGGGCGCTGTTTAAAGGATGCTAGCAAAGCCGGTACCAGCCCTGATTGCCAGTCGTTACAATGTACGATATCTGGTTGCCAACCGAGCTTAAGCCTGTCTAGTGCAATATCGACTGCTATTTGACAGAACAGAGCGAAGCGTAGCGCATTGTCATGCCATGGCTGGCCATCGCTGTCCATATAGGGGCCGCCAGGGCGCTCAAAAGCAGCGGGGCAGTTGACTAACCAGAGCGGGACATCACTGTTCGGCAGGTGAGTTTCAAGTAGCGAAACGTCAAGCCCATAGTAATGGCTGCTGGCGAGCTGTTGGGTATTTTCGACCTGCTGCATGACCTGTGGATAGGCAGGCAGTAGCAGGTGAATCTCTTCGCCCTGTTTTGACAGGGCGATTGGCAGACTGCCCGCCACATCAGCTAAGCCGCCAGTCTTGATCAATGGGAAGGCTTCGCTGCTGATGTATAAAATTTTGCTCATTTTTTGATGAGGACCAGTGCGGCGAGTGGTGGCAGGTCTAGGGCCAGTGAGGCGGGGCGTTCCATCCAGCCACTGTTATCTGCGATAATCAGCGCATCACTGCCGGCATTGCTGCCAACGTAGTGGTGTGAATCAGAATTAAAGAGTACTTCGTATTCACCTGCAATGGGTACACCGAGATGATAACCGTGTCGTACCACTGGGGTGAAGTTGAGAATAACGATAATAGTTTCTGTTTCATTTTTTCTTAAATAGGCGAGTACAGACTGGTCTGTGTCGTTACAGCTAATCCACTCAAAACCGTCGTGATCAAAATCATAATAGTGTAGTGCAGGCTGTTGTCTGTAGAGTCGATTCAAGTCGCTCACTAATTGTTTAATGCCGCTATGTAGCGGGTATTGTAATGTATTCCACTCAAGCTCTTTGTCATGATTCCATTCGCCAGGCTGGCCAAACTCACATCCCATAAAGAGTAATTTTTTTCCGGGGTAGGTAAACATGTAAGTGTAGAGCAGGCGCAGGTTGGCAAAGCGTTGCCATTCATCGCCCGGCATTTTATTTAACATTGAGCCTTTGCCATGCACGACTTCATCATGTGAAAAAGGCAGAATGAAATTTTCAGTGAACAGATAGAGCAGGCCAAAGGTGAGTTTGTCATGGTGGTAGTGGCGGTGTACGGGGTCTTTGTTCATATATGTGAGTGAGTCGTGCATCCAGCCCATATTCCACTTCATGCTAAATCCCAGCCCGCCAATATCGACCGGGCGCGTCACTTGTGGCCATGCCGTCGATTCTTCTGCCATGATGATGCTGCCGGGGTGGCATTCATGAGTAGCTATGTTTAACTCGCGCATAAAAGCGATTGCCTCAAGATTTTCATTACCACCGTGTTGATTCGGTATCCAGTCGTCTTCTTCACGTGAATAATCGAGGTAGAGCATTGAGGCGA
>QIJH01000202.1 GCA_003232725.1 Chromatiaceae bacterium
TCCTGATATCAAGAATAGCAAGCAATCTCTGACTATCAGGTGACATCCACATTACAATTTTGTAATGCATTATTTTGAAGAAAAAGAAAAATAACGGGAGGTAAAATCATTACTTGTGATCAGACCCCGTTATATTTCATGTATTATGAATGACTATTTTCGCACAAACGCCTCGCGAATTACCTTGCATCAACTTTAGTGATGTTATCGATGAATGATTCAAATTCGATATTATATTTTCGTTGATAATAACTTGCCTTGGTCTGTAGTTGCATTAGATCCAGAGCACTAAGGGATTTGAACGCGAACAGAAAAATATTTTTTTGATTTTTTAATGTCATACATAAGCTTTCACCTCTAAAAACATGCCGCAGTGCGGTGAATATTTTGGTAAACTAATACTCCGCCAGATGATAATTGATGAAAACAGTGTTCCATAAAATCAGCGGTATATAAAAAATCCGGCAGCGACGCTCCATCATGAAGATCAACAAGAATCGCGTTGATATTTTTTTGATTTTTTCTTTTTAAATAGGCAAAAGCATCCGCAATTTCAATATTAACCAGAGCCCTGGGCGAGGAAGTTTTTAGCGTTGATAACGCAAAGTACTTTTTTGCGATATTCACTATCTCCTCATTAATTTCGATAGCCGTTATTTTGAGCGCAGGAAACCAATAAACAAGAAAATGAATGATGCTCCCGCCACCGAGACCTAAGAGAAGTATCGATTGTGGTTGCTCCTGAAAAAGCAAAAAACTCATCATTGCGCGGGAATGCGGCAGCAGTAATTTCTCTTTTTTCGCCATATCTAACTGACTCTGTATCGCCTTTTTATCCCGTATATACAGGGAACGCACACTATCTTTCTGCCATACCTGAAGATCTCCGCAACGCGTGTGCTCAAAAAACAACAACTCATTTTCTATTTTCAACGCGATACCTTTATTGATGTGATGAGGTGAAAATATACCGACTAAAATTTTCCTTGCTCTTTTACTGAAGATAAACCAGAAGTTTTCTATATGCTTTTACCCTTCCAGCGCTTTACGAATGCCTGATAATCATCCGGCGTATCGACCCCGGGCATTGCCTGCTCAACCATTCCCACATGAAGATTAAGGTGGTTTTCTATGACACGAAGCTGTTCTAGCTGCTCTATTGATTCGAGACGGGATTCCCCAAGTTTTGTGAATGCGATCAATGAATCTTTCGAGTATGCATACAACCCGATATGCATAAAAAACGCCTCATTACGCGCGGCTACTCCATCGTTTGAGCGAAAGTGTGGAATCAAGCTGCGCGAGAAATAAATTGCCCTGTATGCTTCAACATCAGAAGAAACATTAAGCAATTTTTTTCCTAAAACTACTTTTACACAGGCAGGATCTGAGGGAGAACCTGCTCCCGTCTGGATCCCGGCAGAAAACCGACAGGCAAGGGTACTTATAAATGGAGATGTTTCGTGCTGGATTCTCGCCACCAGATCAATTGCCTCAGGCGCTAACTCAGGTTCGTCACCCTGAACATTCACGACAACATCATATTCACCTGATAATCTCCTTACTACCTCCGCTATTCTATCTGATCCACTTTTATGATTAAGCGAAGTCATTTCACAATTCCCACCAAAAGCAATAACGGCTTTTTTTATTCTTTCATCATCAGTAGCAACGACTATGTCATTTGCTAACTTTGATTTTTTAACCCGTTCATATACATGCTGTATCAGAGGATAACCAGTTTCATCTTTTAGTGGTTTTCCAGGCAGCCGACTAGAGCCAAATCGAGCGGGAATCAGTACCAGCGTTTTCAATTTTTTTCTCCTGTTTGTAGAATTAGCTACCGCCACAAGATAGCTGTACAAGCATTTGTAAAATACACTAATTTGGTGGAATAAAAAATATCACCAAGTAAAACCCGCCAAATAACAATGGCTGGTGGAGCAGATAAATCAACAAACTGTGACGCCCACCCAGCGCAAGAAATCGCGTAAACCCACCACTCCCCTGAGAGGCTGTATTCAGCAACTGATGTGCTTCGACTAGACGCCCTAAAAACATGCCAATTAGAATGACCCCGAACCAGGGGAGTAGTGGTACGTAGTCCACAGTAGCTGGCCGCTGGCTGGCTAAGCCAATCCAGTGCCAGGCCAGCGCGTTAAACCATTCGTGCTGAAACTGAACCCCAACGATAATCAACGCAACCCCCAACAACAGGTTTGCCCAGTAGAGATGACGAAACAGCAGACCAATCACCGACGCAACGACAATGAAGTGTAAAACGCCAAATAGAATGACGCTATCCCGGAACACCAGATAACTGCCAGCAGTGACAATGGCAGCCGCAGCCACCAGCAACATCAGACGAGCGAGATAACGGCGATAATTTAACCCTCGCCCTGTCGCCAATTGAAGACTGATGCCTGCCAAACAGAGAAAAAAGGTCACAATTAACGTACGAAAATTGAGCCAGAACGGATCGTGATTGAAGTCTGCTTTAATAAAATTAAAGTGGTTCAGATCATAGGTAAAATGAAAAACAACCATCATCACAATGGCAACGCCGCGTGCAGCATCTATGTGGATGTAGCGTTCACCGGGCTCCCCTTTCATCGCGGCAAACTTGTTCAGCACCGCCTGACTCTCTGCCACGCGCTATTTTCCTGGGTAGTAAACACCACCTTTATGCTTCTTGCCATCAGCAGTCTTGAACAGAATCATCATCTGGTGCTTACCTTCATGCCCGAGGTCATATCCGGCCATCAACCAATCGCCCATTACCATCGCTTTTTTGCTCTCCTCGCGACCATCAGGGTGTTTCACTTTGGTATTCATGACGATGTTAGTGAGCGCTTTGCCATCTTTTTCAACTTTAATCATAAAGTCGTGGCTACCGCCCATCTCTTTACCGGATTTAGCTTTCATTACATGAAAACTAACATCGTAACCGCCAATCTCTTTTCTCTTCAGAAACATTTCCCCCATTGAAGAGCCGTGCTTATCATGGCCTTTATGAGCGTCGTGATCATCATGTGCTGCTGAACTATGCATGTCATGCTTCGCTTCTGACTGATGATGACCATCGTCACCATCTGCATCGTGCCCATGATCACCTGCAGCGTAGAGCGAACCGGATGTTGCCAGCAATGCGGCAAAGGTTAAAGTTGTTAAAGGTTTTGTGATTTGTTTCATTGTTAACTCCATTGTTAAAAAATTATGATGCTTGCTGTTTAAATTTTTCCTGCATTTGCAATATCACGCCGTAAATCACTGGCAATACCAGTAAGCAAAGAAGCGTGACAGTGAGCATACCGCCAACCATTGGGGCCGCAATGCGCTGCATCACCTCTGAACCGGTACCGCTGCCCCACATGATGGGTAATAACCCTGCAATAATGGCTGTCGCAGTCATGGCGATGGGCCGCACACGTTCCGAGGTGCCGTGATGCACCGCGGCCATGATTTCAGCCCCCTCTAAACGCCCTCCTTTCTTCTTGCGCCGCCTGGCGATCTCCTGATCGATAAAGGTCAGCACCAAAACACCGATCTCCGCCGCAACACCGGCCAGGGCGATAAAACCCACCACCACAGCAACTGAAATATTGAAACCCAATAGATAGATTAACCAGAAGCCACCGATCAAACCAAACGGGATCGAGAGCATAACCACTAACGGTGCAGTGATGTTGCGAAAGTTGAAGTAAAGCAACAGAAAAATCACCAACAAGGTGCCGGGTACAACAATGCGTAGCCTTTCAGCCGCGCGCTCCATGTACTCAAACTGACCCGACCAAACGAGATTGTAACCGGGCGGGATTGTGACCTGACTGGCAACCACTTTTTTAGCTTGCGCCACATAGCCGCCAATATCGGAGGTTTTAATATCGACATAGACCCAGGCGTTGGGGCGAGAGTTTTCACTCTTGATGCTCGGTGGGCCACGCCGCAATACCAGATCAGCCACCAGTGATAAAGGGATCTGCGCACCGGTTGGGGTGGGAATCAAGACACGCTTGAGACTATCGAGGTTGTCGCGTAGTTCACGCGGATAACGCAGATTGATCGGGTAGCGCTCCAGCCCTTCAACGGTGTAGGTAACATTCATGCCGCCGATGGCCGTCTGAATCACATCCTGCACATCGCCAGTGGTCAGCCCGTAACGGGATGCCTCTTTGCGGTCAATATCAAAATCAAGGTAATAGCCACCAGCGGCCTTATCTGCAAAAGCCGAGAGCGTATCGGGCAGTTGCTTCAGCGCCTGCTCTATTTCTGCCCCCACTTCCTCCAATACGTTCAAATCCGGGCCACTGACTTTAATACCAATAGGCGTTTTGATACCGGTAGAGAGCATGTCGATACGGGTTTTGATTGGCATCGTCCAAGCGTTGGAGAGGCCGGGGAATTTTATCGCCGCGTCCATCTCATCCATCAACGCTTTAACGGTTTTATCAGGATCAGGCCACTCCTCTTTAGGTTTAAGTCGAATAGTGGTTTCCAACATCGCCAGTGGTGCCGGGTCAGTAGCCGTTTCAGCACGACCCACCTTACCAAACACATGATGTACTTCAGGAAAAGATTTGATGATTTTATCCGTCTGCTGCAACAGCTCTTTGGCCTTGGTGATGGAAATACCGGGATAGGTGGTGGGCATGTAGAGAATATCACCTTCATTCAATGGCGGCATAAACTCACTGCCCAGCTTGCTCAACGGATAAAATGTAGCGGCCAATAAAATCAACGATAGTCCCAATGTCAGCCAACGCCAATTAATGGCAAAACTCAAGCTTGGTTTGTGAATAAAATGAAGAAAGCGATTGACTGGATTTTTCGCTTCAGCAGGGATTTTACCACGAATAAAATAGCCCATCAGTACCGGCACCAACGTAATCGCCAGGATCGCCGCTGCGGCCATAGCGTAGGTTTTGGTATACGCCAGCGGCGCGAAGAGTCGTCCCTCTTGCGCTTGCAAAGTAAACACAGGCAGGAAGGAGACGGTAATAATCAACAAAGAGAAAAACAGCGCCGGGCCCACCTCTCTGGAAGCTTCGGTGACGGCTTGCCAGCGTTCAGACGAGATAAGTTCCCGACCTTTCTCATTCACCATTCTTTCAATATGTTTATGAGCATTTTCAATCATCACGATGGCCCCATCCACCATCGCACCAATCGCAATCGCAATGCCACCGAGGGACATGATGTTAGCGTTGATGCCCTGCCATTGCATAAAAATAAAGGCCAGTAAAATACCGATGGGCAGCGACACAATAGCCACCAGGGCCGAGCGCGCATGAAGCAAAAACAGCATACAGATAAGGCTGACGACGATGATCTCTTGAATCAGTTTTTTTTCAAGATTTTTCACCGCCCGTGTAATCAAATCACCGCGATCATAGACCGGCACAATCTCCACCCCTTCAGGTAGACCCGGTTTGAGTTCTTCCAGCTTGGCGCGCACCCGCTCAATCACCGCCATGGCATTTTCACCGTAACGCATAATCACCACACCACCCGCCACTTCACCTTCACCATTTAACTCGGCCACACCTCGGCGTAGCTCAGGCCCCAGATGAACGTGAGCGACATCTTGCAAACGAATCGGTGTACCGTTTTCGTCAACGCCCACCGGGATCACATTAAGATCATCAATCGATTGGATGTAACCCAAGCCACGGACCATGTACTCGGTCTCGGCCATCTCAATTAATTTACCGCCAACATCGTTGTTGGAACGTTGGATGGCGTGTTTGATTTTCGACAGCGGGATGTTGTAGGCCAGCAACGCGTTAGGATCGACTTCCACCTGGTACTGCTTAACATAACCGCCCACCGAGGCAACCTCAGAGACTCCATTAACGGTTTGCAAAGGGTAGCGTAGATACCAGTCTTGAATAGAACGCAGTTCGGCCAGGTCGGTATTGCCTGTTTTATCCACCAGAGCATATTCATAGATCCAGCCAACACCGGTCGCATCCGGCCCCAGTGACGGGGTCAGACCATCGGGCAGGCGACCGCTGACATAATTGAGATATTCCAGCACGCGTGAACGCGCCCAGTACATGTCAGTCCCATCATCAAAAATAATATAGACAAACGAAAAACCGAAGAACGAATAGCCACGCACGACTTTAGCATTGGGTACCGCCAACATGGCGGTGGTGAGCGGATAAGTGACCTGATCTTCCACCACCTGCGGCGCCTGACCAGGGTATTCGGTGAAAACAATCACTTGCACATCAGAGAGATCTGGAATCGCATCCAGCGGGGTGTTTTTCATCGACCACAAGCCTGCCACCACAATAGTGACTGTGGCAATAATGATCAGAAAACGGTTGCGTAGCGAGGCATCAATGATGCTGGTGATCATTTGTTAAACTCCTCAACGTCGATCTCCATCTCATCCATATCCATATCCATATCCATATCGTCCATATCCATGTCGCCCATATCCTGCACAGCACTTTCACCCGCCATCACCGCCATCATTTTCGCGGTGGCCTCACGCAGCTTGGATTCGGAATCGATCAGGAACTGACTGGAAGTCACCACCTGCTCGCCCACTGCAACGCCAGACAAAATTTGAGTCATTCCCCCGGCACTCACACCGAGCGTCACGTCACGCGGTTCAAACTTGCCCGGTTCGCGTACCACAAACACCTGCTCACGGCTGCCAGAGCGAACAATCGCTTCGCTGGGTACCACCAAAGCATCTAGCTGAGGATCAACAAAAAGTGTCACGTTGGCGAACATGCCCGGTTTAAGTGACAGATCACCATTATCAAACTCCAAACGCACCTGCACGGTGCGGCTCTTACGATTCAAAATGGGATGGATAAAGGTTATCTTGCCTTGGTAGATTCGACCCGGTTCAGCCCGCACCCGCATCTCGGCCTGATCGCCTAATTTCAACCAACTCATTTCATCTTCAAAAATATCAACATTGACCCAGATGCGACTCAAATCAGCAATCAGATAGAGTTCATTTTTGGGTGTCACATACTGACCTTCCCGTGCACCGATATGCATGATTCGACCTTCGAAGGGCGAATGAATATGCAGCTGTTTTTTAATCTTGCGGCTCTCTTCCAGCTCGTGGATTTGATGGGCTGGCACATCAAACAGCTGTAGGCGTTCACGAGCACTTTGCAGCATCGTCTTAGCACTTTTTTTCATTTGCGATGTGCTACTGTTTTTTATAGATTCCCAATTGCTCAGTGCCACCAGAAACTCTTGCTGCGCCGCCACTAATTCTGGGGAGTAGATACCAAGCAGAATGGTGTCTTTGCTCACCTTTTTACCGGTTTCATTCACTTTCAGTGATTCAATCCAGCCGGAAGTTTTGGGGTGCAAACGCGCCAACCGCTCTTCATTAAAATCAACCCGTCCCAGACCATTCAGCGCCCGCGATAGATCGCGAACTTCAGCCACGGTTGTGCGTACTCCGATGTTCTGCACAGTTACTGGATCAATCGTCACCGTACCCATCGGCTCATCTCCCGCACCACCGTCGGCATAAACGGCGATGTAATCCATGCCCATATCATCCTGCGTCATAACAGGTGAGGTAATCGCCGGGTTCATCGGGTTACGATAGAAGAGCACTTCTTTCGTTTTTGGCTTGCCTTCATCGGCATAAACGGCGATGTAATCCATCCCCATATTGTCCTGCATAAATATGGGCGAGGTGATCGCCGGGTTCATTGGATTGCGATAATAGAGTACCTTGCGTTCAGCGGGAGCAGCCTCGCCTTCAGTCTGATCAGAGTGAGGAGAGGAGCCCGCAAGAAAATAACCCCCACCAAACCCTATCCCCAAGCCAATCAGTAAGGCAGACACCACAACGCTATTATTCATAGATTTTCTCCTCTCCAACCGCAGCCACCAAGCGAGCTGCAGCCTGATTAGCAGCGCTCAGCGCTTTCCAGTATTGAGTTTCATAGTTATAAAGCGTGGTCTGGCTGCGCACCAGATTAAGGAAATCAACCTTGCCAACTTGGTACCCGGCCATCATCGCATCCACCGTTTGGCGCGCCTGGGGAATGATCTCCTGCTGAAAAAGTTTAGCCTGTTCACCTGCCCGGCGATAATCGATCATCGCCCGTTGCACCTGTGAAGCGACGACATTACGTTGGTCATGTAAACGGTATTTCTGTTCTATCCATTCGGCATTACGCTGATCAACTGCACGATCTTGCTTGCTGCCAGTGTAGAGTGGAAGATTCATGCTGAACATAAAAGAACCGAAATCGGCACGACTGCCGCCATCAGGGTTACTGCCACGGCGCAAGCCGTAAACGGCACCCACTTTAAAGTCGGGCGCATAATCTTCTTTTGCCAGGTCAACGCGACTACGTGCCGCGCCCATGCGCCCGCTCTGCGCCATTAACTGCGGACGAACAGTGCTGGCCTGCTGCTGCAATCGTTCTGAATTGTTCAGTGCCCGCAGTGTTTCATCGACTGATGCAGACAGCGGAATCGCGCCATCCACGGGTCTATCCATCAACACATTCAATCGAACTGCTTCGTTTTCACGCATATTCTGCACGCGGATCTCGCTATCGCTCAATTTGGAGAGTTCCACTTGTGCCAGTAGGATATCTTGCTGCAGACCTCGACCTACGGTGTAACGCGTCTCGGCAACATGAACAAACTGCGCCAATAAAATTTGATTACGGCCAATCACCTCCAGCGCACGATCCAAATAGAAAAGATTCCACCACACTGTTTTGACATCGCGTATCAGCTGCAACCGCTTTTCATCAAGATCAGCCACGGCTACACCCACCTCATGTTGCGCAACTTCAGCGCGCAACGCCAACTTGCCGGGATAGGGTAGCGCCTGACTAATGCCAACCTGAAACTGCGTCATCCCCTCTTGAGTGAAAGAAAAACTATCCAACGGCAAATTGAGAAGATTGAGCGACAGGGTCGGATCAGGTAGTGAGTCAGCCTGCCCTGGAATCTCAGCCAACGCCTTGGCGCGTGCTTCGATAGCCGCCAAGCTGGGGTTAGCCGTTAGCGCCTCATCAACTGCCTGCTCCAACAACAGCACCTCAGCTGCTTGCACAGGAATCACACCTAGCAATAACGCGCTGGAGACAAAAACAGCCGCTAACCAGCGGCGCGCCAACACATTGAAGCGGTAACAAAATTGAAAATACAAGGTCATGGCTCCTCGGGGCTATCTACAGCAGTGAAGAATAGAGGGCAAACACTGTCGTTAAGGTGACGCTTCGATTACAATTTTGTAATCTTGTTGTCACTCTCATGACAGATGACATCAGCTACTCTATCATTAATCATGAAACTCTTAATTGTCGAAGACGAAATCAAAACTGGCGAATACCTCAAACAAGGGCTGAATGAAGCGGGCTTTGTAGTGGACTTAAGCCATAACGGGCTAGATGGCCACCATTTAGCAATGACAGAACATTATGACTTGCTCATTCTCGATGTGATGCTACCGGATGTGGATGGCTGGCGCATTCTGCAAGCATTGCGCGAAGCGGGCAAAGAGGTGCCGGTGCTGTTTCTCACCGCCCGTGACAGCATTGATGATCGGGTTAAGGGGTTGGAACTGGGTGCAGATGACTACCTGGTTAAACCCTTTGTCTTCGCTGAATTGCTGGCGCGTGTACGCACCCTGCTGCGTCGCCGCACGAACCCAACCACAGAGCTTAGCCTCAGTGTCGCTGACCTTGAGCTGGACTTGGCTCGCCATCGTGCCAGTCGCGGCGGCAAGCGCATCCACCTCACCACCAAGGAGTTCGCCCTGTTGGAACTGCTGGTGCGCCGTCAAGGCGAGGTGCTGCCGCGCTCCCTGATCGCCTCCCAGGTGTGGGATATGAATTTCGATAGCGACACCAATGTCATTGATGTCGCTATCCGCCGCCTGCGAGGCAAAATCGACGACAATTTTGAGTTCAAACTGATTCAGACAGTACGCGGCATGGGCTATATGATCGACCGGTCGGACGAAGCGTTATAGATGGCACGCCCCACCTCTCTGACACTACGACTGACGTTACTGTTCAGCGCCGTTGCCACCGTGGTTTTCCTCGCTTTTGGCTGGATCATTGAACGCTCTATCAATGAGCACTTTGAAATTCAAGACAGAAAAGAACTTGAGGTGGTTGCCCTGGCCGTCAAACGATCACTCGCCACACTGCAAGCCGATGATGACTTAAATGCCATCAAACAACGTTTTGATGACATGCTGGTCGGCCACCACAACCCACTGCTGTACATCAGCAATAGCACAGGAAAAGCGCTCTATCGCAGCACTGAGGCAGACCTCTCTCAGGTACCGCTGCCGCGCAGTAATCATCTATCGCAGCGCAACATAACACAATGGCGCGATGATGATCATCACTACCGGATACTGATTCAACAGGTCACGACACAGCGTGATGTTTACACTATTATCATCGCCGTCGCGATCGATTTCCACCTTCAATTTATTACTCATTTTCGTCACACCCTGTGGCTGATGGTGGCCTGCGGCATATTGATCATGGGCGTGATGGGCTGGATCGCCGTGCGTCATGGCCATCGGCCCCTGCACAAAATCGTTGACCAGATCAGCCGCATCAGTGCAAATGAGTTAAACAGTCGCCTCACCCCTGAAGCGGTGCCTGCCGAACTCACCGAACTGGCCATCTCCTTTAATGAACTGCTGCAACGCATGGAAGAGGCCTTCAATCGCCTCTCTAATTTCTCTGCCGACATCGCCCATGAGCTGCGCACCCCGGTCACCAATCTAATGACCCAGACACAGGTCGTCCTCTCGCAGGCGCGCAGTACAGAGGAGTATCAGGAGATCCTCTACTCCAGCATGGAAGAGTATGAGCGCATGGCACAGATGATCGGTGACATGCTCTTTTTGGCCAAGACTGATAATGCTCAGTATCCACCCAATACAGAAGCGATCGATCTAAAAAGCGAGGTACATAATCTGTTCGATTATTATGAAGCCTGGGCCGAAGAGTGTCATGTTTCACTGGCCCTAGATGGCAACGCTCATATTCAGGGTGACCGCCTGATGCTGCGCCGTGCACTCAGTAATCTGCTTTCCAATGCCATCCGTCACACCCCGGCAGAAAAGCGCGTGACGGTAACATTGAGCCGCCCTGAAAACGCTGTGTTGATTGTGGTACAAAATCCCGGCAGCCCCATCCCCGCTGAACACCTTGCCAAACTATTCGACCGCTTTTACCGCACCGATCCATCACGCCAACGCAGTGGCGACGGCGCGGGGCTGGGATTGGCTATCGTTAAGTCAATTATCGAGGCCCATGGCGGCACGATTGTCGCCACCTCCGATGAGATAGGTACCGAGTTCAAAATCACTCTGCCTGGATTTGTCAATTTATCCAATGTTGATCTCAAATCCAGGGCTTTGTAATTGCACAAGCTTGTTTACGATCCGTTCGATCGTTCAATAGAGCCTGCCTGCATCTTTTATATGTTCGTCATAGCATGATAGTTTCGACCAGGTAAATGACAATACACGAACGGTTTCCGCTCGAAATAGTGAATAAATGATGCTTACCAATAGCGCTAATGCGCAGTAAACTAATCTGGTAACTACTCAGCTAACCCATTCTTTCCCTGGCAGGGAGACCCGATCTATCCAGCCGCAGCGGCCCCTAAGGGTTCCGACAAGGGTTGCCTGGAGAAAATGATCATTTGGGATTGTTAAATTGCCAAGGATTTAGTATATCAACGCCTGTGGGTGCAAAATCATCAATGTTCCTTGTGACTACTGTCATATCATGAACCATTGCAGTAGCCGCTATAATGGCATCCCGATCAGATCGTGGGTCTGGCACATGCAGTTTGGCGCAACGTTGTACGACTGCAGTATCCACTACAAGAATTCGATCAAAGAATGCTGGCAAAACATGAGCGTTAAGCCAGACGCGAAGCATTGCCCCTTGCACTGGATCTCGCCGTTCGACCAAAAGTACTCCGCTTTCAAGCTCTAGAACTGACATAACCGATAAAAAGAGCCTTGTTGCTGAAACACTCTTTGCCCAGGTCACGACATTTTTGTCCGCTTTATCAGAGCACGACTTATGTGCTACACTTAAACCGTTCAGCGCTTAAGAGGAAAGACAAAATGACCAATGTCACTATCTCCATAGAGGAAGAGGATCTCAAACAGGCTCGAATAGTAGCGCTTCAGCAGGGCACATCGTTGAACGCAGCTATACGTGAATTTGTGAAAAGCTATATCGGGAATACACAGCACTATCAGCAAGTAACCGACTGCATTCTACAAAAAGCGGAACAATCAAAATACAGTAGTAAGGGTCATGAATGGACAAGAGAAGACCTTTATGAATGATAAAGTATTTTTTGACACCAATATATTGGTTTATCTCTATGATAAAAGTGAAGCTAAAAAAGGAGTGATTGCCAGACAACTTATCCAGGAATATGGAGCCAACGGCAGCATGGTATTGAGCACACAAGTACTACAAGAATTTTATGTTACCGTCACCAAAATGGGTCAGCGTATGCTTACAAAAGAAGCAGCGAGTGAAATAGTAAACGATTTGTCAGAGTTCCCATTAATACAAGTCAATAAAAGTATTATCGTACGAGCAATGAAACGGCATCAAACGAAAATGTTTTCTTTTTGGGATAGCCTGATAGTAGAAGCAGCCTTGCAAGCTGGGTGCTCAACATTGCTAACAGAAGATATGCAGGATGGATTGGTAATTGATGCAATGACAATACAAAACCCCTTTAGAAAGTAGGGACGAACCTGTAACTACTCAGCGAGTAGTCAAAATTAACAGTGACTGCTCAGATCGCTCATGAAATCTGCCAAGGCGAAAAATGTGAGTTTACACGTGTAAATGATCATTTTTTAACGCTGAACGGGTGGATTTCATGGGTTAGCTGAGTAGTTACAATTGAATATTCTCTCACATCATCATTAGCCCGATGCCAATCGTATCTGCAACCAAACCGGGCTAGAAAAATATCAGGTGCCATGCTTTTAGCTTGCCAGCAAAACGTTCACTCCAGACAGCGATTGAATAAAGCACAAGAGCTATAAGAATATAGATCGCGGATGCTTGCATGGATAACTTCAGACATTAAGCCGTTGCCCAGGCAATTACTGACTCATTCATCGCTGTTCTGTTGTCTAAAATAACTCGCTTAACCTGTTCAGATGAAACGTAACCCTGGCGGGTGAAAAAAGGTAATGCATCATCAAACGAATAGGCTTGAATCGGGGTGCCGGGGTAACGCAGTACCACTCTTTTCAGCAGCGCAGTACCGATACCACGACGCTGATAATCTGGGTGCACCAATAGTTCACCGACCATGGTGACAAAAACTTCGTCACTAAAGGCGCTGACATAGCCGATCAGTTCATCTGCCGCGTTTCGCGCTTGAGCCGTAAAAGGATAGGCATCGATAGCTTGTTCAACACGGGTACAAGAGGCCTGTTGTGCCAGGTTTACTGAACATCGTAGTGCCGTTAGTTCCTTGGCAATAATGTCTTTGCCAGTTTTTATATTAATGTTGGACATCTTTTTTTTCCTTTGAAAATTTTGGCCAGGAAACAAATTGATAAAGAAGCCCTGCGATAAAAAAGAGTCCTAACAGCGCTAAAAGATAAAAATAATCGTTATCTTTTGATGGCTCGTTTTCCGCTACCTTTTCCATCACCTGACCTTCGACAACTTGCGCGCTGTTTGCAGCCGGTTTCTTTTGGGCGGGTTCAATCGGTTGAGGGGCTTGTACCGGATTTTGTGTTAGCGGCGCCAGACCAAACCCCACGGCTTGTGTGTCAACATAATCTTTGAAGGTTTCATTTTTCGTTAATACATCATATTTCTGTGCCAGTTCGACGTAGGTATCAAGCAGCTCTTTGAGTGTCTCTTCATCTGCAGACCAATATTCTTTACGTGTGGCTTCCAGCATGCGCTCCACCATTTGAGCCAGCGCATGGGCATTATTTTTTTCATACCACTCGCGCATGTCGAGTTGATATTTATCTTGCACATAGACTTCAAAAAACTCCTGCCACTGATCATCACGCACATTGTCGGGATCAACCACCTGCCAACCCCAGAAATTGTTTAATACATCCAGTGTAGTTAAGGTGCCGGCATAGCCTTCGGCCTGGATTTCTTTGATCCATTGTGGATGAAATTGGCGCGTGCGCAGTTCCGTTGCTAAAAAGCGTTTTAATGGCTCCGTGCGGCTGTTATCAGGGTCGCGCAGATTGCTGATAAACATCTCTGGGCTTTTACCATCGAGGTGACGTACCGCCAGTGAAATACCGCCCATGTATTGAAATGGATCATCACTGCTCAACAAACCATAAACATTAGACGATCGAGAAAAAAGGGCGACATCCGTACCGGAGAGATTTTTGGCGTAAAGGTCAATGTCCGGCAGCTTTTCACCCCAGGTTTTTTCATCGCTGCCATAGAAAAAGCCCATGCGTGACAAATAAAGTTTGGCCAGCTTGTCTTCTGCTTTCCAAGTGTCCGATGCCAGGCTGGCACTGGCGACATTGGTGCCGTAGTTACCACTTTCATTGGAAAAAATACGGATGGTCGAAAGTCTACTCGCCTGCTCTTCATCCATTCCTTCAGCCATCAGCTCGGTTTTGAGTTTGACCGCATGACGGTAGACAAAATTATTGTCTTCTTTTAACTGGGCAACGTCCTCAATCGCCTTGGCAATCATCATCATGATATTCGGAAAAGCATCACGATAAAGCCCGGTGGCCGACAGCACTACATCCACACGGGGACGTTTTAACTCGCTATAAGGGATAATCTCTGTCCCGGTAACACGACCGCTGTCACTCCATAAAGGACGCACACCCATGGCATAAAGTACTTGGGATTCCACTACGCCAAGGTGGCGCATGGTCTCAATCGACCACATGGAAAAGGTCACTTTGTCCGGGTAACTGCCGTGGTCGTGATAGTAGTTGGCGATCAGATCATCTATCAGCGCTTTGCCCGTCTCCCAAGCGGCTTGTGTAGGAATCTTTGAGGGGTCAAAGCCATAAAGATTACGCCCACTGGGCAAGGCCTCGGGACTGCGAATGGGGTCACCGCCCGTGGCACTACTCACATATTGACCAGACAAGGCTTCCAATAGCCCGCTGTTTTCTTCGATATTCTGGAAATTTGCGTAGTTATTTTTGGCCTCAATCAATAAAGCACGCAGTTCATCATTTTTAATCTCATCCAGGCTGACCCCGTCAATGACGAAGGTTTTAATCAATTCATATTCTGGCGTTTGATTTAACGTGCGATAGTCCACCATGCTATCGTGATCATTGGTGTTCGCATGCTCATGCGCAGGGTCATTCAGTTTCTCGGCATAGCGTTCCGCTGGCTCAACGAAACGTTTGCCGAGCATCTGCACCAGGGTAGAGATCAGATGCTCTTCTTTGGGCACTTCACCAAAGGTGTGCAAACCCAACGGCTGATTTTGTGCACCCAGCTCACTGAGGTAATCATGCAGCTCAGGCATAAACTCATCAAAGCGTGTGCTTAGTGTCTCTTCATTCCAATCGAGATCCTGATGAATGTTACGTTCGGTAACGGCGTTGATAATGCCTTTTTTAGTGCGCGATTTTACACCTCCCTCATCCAGTTCCTTGTATTGATGCATCAACTCATGCAAATCGACCAGTTCTTCATACAAGCCACTTTTGGCAAAGGGCGGTGTCAAGTGACTGATGACGGTTGCGCGGCCACGGCGTTTTGTCTGCAAGGCTTCACCGACATCATCCATGATAAAGGGATAGATAATCGGTGTATCACCTGCAGCCAGATTTCCCGCATCATAGAGCGACAAACCGCGCTCTTTGCCTGGCAACCATTCATGGGAGCCGTGGGTACCCAAATGCACGATGGCATCAGCACCAAACTGCACTCGGGCATACAAATAAACTGCGAGATAGTTGTGGCTGATGGGGACTTTTTTATCGTGATAGATGGAAGCCTCACGCTCCTGGCGATTACCGCGGGGGGGTTGCGGCAATACCATCACGTTACCGGATAGGCTGCGCGGGATAATAAACTGCAGCTCACCGTGAATGTCTACCACGGTAAAACTTTTTTCAGGCGCGCCCCATTGCGCTTCTATTTCATCGCGCGTGCTTTGTGGCAAGGTGTCATACCATTTTTTATAAACGGCCATCGATAACAAACCACCGGCGCCATGAATGGAGCCTAGCCCCGGCAGTTCGGTATAGGCTAATTCGCGATGAAACGGCCTTAGCATCAGCCCCGTCTGTTCGATGAACCAGGATTCTGGTTGCAATGCAACGGTGTAGTCAGCCTCGCGCAGTGATTTGAAAATAGAGGCCAGACTGGTGGGCACATTAAGAAAAGAGGCGCTGGCATTCTTCTCCCCGGCCGGGTAATTATAGAACATTATGGCCACTTTTTTGTCCGCATTGGCCTTGTGTTTCAGTGCTGATAGTTTCAGTGCTTTGCTGACAACATTGTTTAACTGATAGTTGATGGGCATCTGTTTTTTATTTTCTGTGCGAGCAGAAATCACCATAGGATCAATGACCCCGGCGATCTCCGGCATGGTCAAATAGAACGGGGTTACTTGTGCAGGAATACCCGCCTGATCTGATTCCCATTGTGATTGGTCACCTCGAGTATAAGGCAGGACTTGCAGCACAGGCACGCCTAATTTTTCGTACTCAGTGCGACGTTTTTCTGCCCAGTGAATAATGCGGGTATTGATAATATTATCGACCGCCACCTTTCCATTCGGGCTTAGCAGTTCAATGTATTCACTTTCACCGTAACCCGGATAATAAAACGGCATGGCAATCGCTCCCCGACCTTCGATATTTTTAATCAAGGCGTCGATGATGGTTGTTTCATCAGCGGCAATGGTTTCACGCGACATGGCGATGCCAATCACTGGCGTGTCGGCCTTGGCATTTTTCCACAATAGATAATCAGCGACATTATTGAAAACTGTTTTTTCATAAGCGGGATGATAGATGCCGAGCTTAGGGTATAGGATAGGCAGCAGTGCTTTTATGCTGTCTGATTTAAACAATTCGTTGTCTAAAAACACCAGCATACGGCGTAAATTTTCTTCACCGCCATTATAATAATAATCAAATAACAATTGGCTTTGGACAGCAGAAAACCCTTTACGAAGTTTAGTTTCTGAAGTTATTTTTATTGGTAAAAAACGGCGTGGTTTATCTGACTTATCCTGGTCATTCTGCACCAGTGTTTCAAAGTGAGCGTAATCTTTTATTGCTTCTCTAGCACTCACGGAATCAAAAATAATTAAGTCATAGGACTCCACCAAATTTGCCAATGACTCACCTTCTTCCAGGCTGCGAAGGTACTGGTAATCCACCCTGAATTTCTGTTGTTCCAAAGCAAGGCGACTGAACAGTTGTAACTTGCCTTCGCTCACGTGGTTAGTCGCCAAGATCAAAATGGACTTTTCGATATCAGCCGTGGCACTTTGAGTGGACAGCCAAAATAAGGCAATAACTAATAGTAATGAAATTACTATTTTTTGTTTTAAATACATTATTTTCCTCTCAACTTCATTCACCCGTTTTTTTGTTCTCATGGTGCTATTCCTGCTCATTTTTCGGTATTTTTTCATCCATTTCAGGAACATAAATCATTGATCCATCTTTCATACGGTAGGCAATGCCAGCACGCATTCCTTCGCCCTGACCAATCTCACCGCTTGATTTATAGTGTTCAATTTCTTCACCTTTTTTAATGATCATCTCCATATTCGCCTGTCCCGGATTTTTAATCACAGTGACATCCTCGGCAATAAAAGGATTGAGCGGATTCTGCGCAATCGCAATCAGCAGCGCCGCGATCACCACTAAAAACACGTCTACGATATTGGCAACAGAGAGCATCGGATTGAGTCCTTCATCTTCGTCCAGTAGCAGCTTCATTCGTGTTCCCTTATTTATTGATGCAGTGTTGCAGATCAATCAGTTCACTCACCAACCAGCGCTTTTTGACACTGGCTGTCCAGAAGGTGATAGAGGCGATCATGAGACCGAAAATCACCGCACCAAAGGCGACGATGAGGTTTTCACTGATGCCCTGGATATTGCCATCAGCCAACGATTTCAATGCGGGCCCCATCGGAATCATGGTCGCTACCAGCCCCA
>QIJH01000213.1 GCA_003232725.1 Chromatiaceae bacterium
TCTTTATCGGTAAAACCGACAAAGTTATAACCCACGCTAACCCAGATATTTTTTGCCAATGTGTGACCCACTGAAAAGCCACTATTGTAATCGCGCTGCTTGAGATCCCAGTGACTCAGCACGTTGGCGTGAATCCCTGCATCCCATTTGGAGTTGATGTTGTAACGGCTCTCAATCCCCATCAAGTCAATAAAGGCTTTATAGTTTCGATTGTTGATTACCTCGTTAACCGTCTTCATGCCGTACTGCAGGCTGTGTTGCCATTGCTCATTTTGTTTAAAGTTGGCGTTGAAGTTATTGATGATGCGCCATGATTTGGTATCAAATTCACCACCGGTTACTTCATCCCACTTCAAGTCCAGTTTGTCGAGCAAGATCCAGCGGCTATTAAGGGGGCGGTAGGCCGTGCCAAGACGGATAGCCGTATTACTGCTGCGCCCGCCGGTGATACGTTCACTTTCGTTATGTTGCAGGCTCAGCAGGGTAGAGAGATCCTGATTAGGAGTCGTCTGTACAGAGGAAGCAATGCCCCAGGTATCATCAACGCTGCCATTACGTCTCTCTAGACGTCCGCTCCATAGCCAATCACCCGGTGCATAGGTCAGACCGATAGAGGCCGCGCTAAAATTATCGCCGCCACCACTGGCAAAAGGTACATTAGCATTCAGTGGTGTGGTGGCTGTATCACTTATGGTGCGCGACTCTTCCGCTCCCAGATCGAGGCTCCAGCGTTCAGTGAGCAGCCACTTCTGCTGCAGTGCGACATTGGCACTGGTGGTGGCACGTTGTTCATCACGGCTCTGCTTTAGACCGGTATAAATCTTCCCGCCATCCCAGGGGGTTGATTTGATCCCTATCAGGGTAGTGCGGGTATCGCGCAGATCCCCATCGGTCAGCTCATGTTCGACAAACAGATCGGTGCTTTGGGTCAAACGATAGTCGACCCCCACACGGGTTCTATCAGGGAAATCACTGCTGTTGATCTTGCCGCTACTGATATTCTGTTCACGGTCAATACGTGCTACCAGGCGACGATCCCACAGATATTTGCTGGCACCTGCCGTCACCTGGTCAGAGACCTCTTTGTCACCATTACCCCGCGCATCACGCGCAGAACGTGCCCCCAGACGTATACTTGAGTTGTTGAACTGGTAACTCCCCTCGCTCTCGACAAGGTCACGTGTTGCTCCAGTGCCTAGCGTCTCCTGACGATAGAGCTGGCCTTTGATGCGCAAACGATCGGAAGCCCGCAGACTCGCATCGATACCCGCTTTACGCCTGCCATTCTCAGCACCTGAAGACTGCCCCAGACCAAAACCCAGCGCTTGTTCGCGCACATAGGCGCGAGTATCAAGGCGCTCAGTGCGGCTCTCTATGCCGATTGCATAAGCATTTCCTTTGGCACGTTCACCGTTCTCACGTTCATCCACACTACGCGCCAGTTCCATTTTTAATTGAACATTCTCACTGAATTGATGATGCAGATTAATGCCATCCATTGCGGCATCACCGCCGACACGCCCTTCATCGATTTTGGTGAACCCTATTGAGGTATTTTCTGCAATTTCAACCTCGGCATGGCCACCCATGGTCAAGGTATCATCACCCTGATCGAACGACTCATATTTGACAATAATAAAGGTCGGATTGAGTCCGGCATCGATACTATACACGCTCTCTCTAAAGGTGATCGTACCGGCACGGTAGTCGATATCATACTCACTGTGACGCGCCATTTCACGGCGATCCACAATGATCTCGCTGCGAAAACGGTCACGTATTTCGATCGTGACCACTTCGCTATTCATCGCAATATTATTACGTGACAGGTGATAAGGGCCGCTGCGGCTCTCACCGCGAATTTCATCCTTCACAAAAGCCTGATTCGATTCGCTGGCGAACACCACAACATCAATATCACCAGCATGGTAACGTGACTTGATGCCCGTTAAAGTACGGCTATATTGTGCCAGATCGACATTATCGAGATTGGTTTCATAATCACCAAAGAGGAAATAAAATTCATCACGCTCCAGTTTCAGATAGAGTTTTTCACTACTGCGCGCATCGAAACCATTGAGCGCAGTATCACCATAAAGGGTGTAGTACTTGCCCGGATCAATCTGCCGAAACAGCCCGGGGTCGCCATTCTGTAGCGGTTTCTCTTTGGCACTATCGTAAGCCAGCGTTAGAATCCACTTGCCGAGCACCTGCCCTTTACCATAAAAAGCAACACGCCCATCGCGATAGAGCGTCTCTTCGCCCGCAGTACCAGTGAGTGGCTCGGCATTAGCACTCAGGCTGTTGTGCCCCATCGAACCTTCAGCCAACCCCACCAATAACCACTCACCCACCGCTGCGCGCAGTGGGGCATTAACCTCTTCAATGATATTATTGGCGAGCAGGAAGTTAAGCTCCGCATCACCACTCTCTGTGGTCGGTTCCAGTTTTATTTTGACGATACCATCATGCAGCACACGATACTCATGACGCGTCAGAGAGGCACCCGGCATATTAAGATCCTCAAAATCATCTTTTCGCTGTACTTTGTAGGCAGGATTAATCTCGAATCGCCCGATCACGCCATCACGTGCAGGATAACCATCACGGTCAAGAAGGCGCACTGCAATCACAGGATGGGTGGTGCCATCGGCCACCAGTATCGATTGCGCTTCCACCAGCTCGGCACTCACGGGTGGCCCTGAAAAGTGGGCGATGCGGGTGAAACGATGGAGCACCTGATCACTCATGTCGATCACTGCTGCCTCAAATTGGTTATCACCCACCACCAGGTCAACACCGCTCCAGATACTGAGAGAGGCACCGTTGCCGTTTTTCATTGCGCCATCATAATTGAGGGGAGACACCGGCTCGCCGTTCAAGGTTAATTCGATGCGGTGAAACTGGTCATGCTTGATCACAATGCTGGTTGACGGAATAGCAGGCAGCGCACCTTCAGCCGGTGTCAGCCAGTTAAATTCGCCACTGGTATTGCTCTTGCTCAGCCATTCCCAATCATACACTGGGAGATCCTCTTTCCGGGTATCATCGATCACCACCGCATCACTGCCTGGTTTTTTTCCGAATGTTGTCACACGCTGTTTATCATCACGCGGCATCTGATCCACACCAGCGGCCGTCATCAACATAGTGTGCTTAACCAATGGCACACGCTGACCTTTTTTCACAGGCGTATTAAACGCCATCGACACCTTGGTGAGCAGCTTGTTAGCGCTATTTATTTGAGCCAGTGTCACCGTATATTGCAGTGATTCATACCACTCATCGTTGCTACTGCCCAAACGATAGATCAACATGTTATCCATCACCTGTGGATCCGCAATCACCTTTCCTTGCAGCAGGCTGCTGCCAGGTTGATACACTGCGCCCTCTGGAATGACCACTGTCAAGCTCACCCTTTCCAGGAGTACTTTTTCAGCAGCCATGTTTATTCTATAGATGAGTTCTCCTGGTTTTTCCTGCGGGATGTTTTTTATCTGAACCGAGGCGTAACCTTCCTGCTGCACCCTTTGTGTGACATAGAAATCAGCCCGCCACAGGCTACCACCCTGAAGATCAACAAATTGGGAGAACGCATTGCCTGCAAAACGGGTGTTATCTTCTTTTATAATGGTTTTATAATGTTGCGGCAGACTGCCCACATCCAGCTGTAATACATGAGTACCGGGCTTGACGTCATCAAAATGATACATACCACGTTGATCGGTAATGGCATAACGACCATCTTCCAGAAAAATACGCGCGCCGCCAAGGCCTCGTTTTTCACTATCACCATCTATGATCACTTGTCCCATCAAAACGGCACGACTACGCATCAACTCTTCAACAATAAGCGTTTCAACTTTCGCACTGTTTGATGAAGCAAAATTCGCCCCCGACTCGGCAGTGCTGGTACTGGTTACCACGCTCCTGTTCAGCGCACCTACTGCGGCCACATACTCAATGGTAATCGAACCATTGGCCGTCATCACACCCAAGTCAAAACGCAATGAGGAGCCATTACTGGCGACGACTGGCATTGATGCTGCAGTCCCGTCTATATAGACAGAGTTCTCCTGAATGCGGAAGCCACGTGGCAATTCATCATGAAGTTTAAGATCACTCATCACACTGGCGGTGAGATTTTCTATGATGATACGGAACTGAATAAAATCACCTATGGCTACCTCTGTTTTATTAGCACTACGGATGACATACAGCGGCGTCTCAATGGGATCAACTGGAATATCGATATGCAGCGGTGGCCCTGGCTGCAATGGAAAGTTCTCACCACGCGAACCCAGTGTCACCACAAAGGGACCATTGGGTGTGATTGCCAACGCTTCATTCGTTGTTGTTGAGGGCCAACGAAAGGCAACATCGGGAGGTGGTTCTACAATCAGTTGGTAATTGCCGACAGCCATTAACGGAAAACGATATGATCCGTTATCAAAATTATAGACTCTGCCACTGCTGTCCGTCACACTCCCCCCTGTCACCACTGTCGCAGGGTAGGCACTGATGCCATCATCACCCAATACGGTTGCAGGCTGCCCCGTGTTGGTATTAACCACGCGCACCGTATATCCGTTAAGCGCAACACCTGTCACGCTATTAAACACCTTGCCATATGGATCAACCACTGCTGCCTTGGTTTCACTATCTCCAGCATCGGTTGCATCCTGGTAAAACACTTCAATATCGTTATTTACCGTAACATTTAATACGCCATCATTTAACAAGAACGGTGTTTTCGCAATCGTAATATAACCGCTAAAAATACCGCTATTGAGCCCTACTTCGGTCAACCTCAACCCTTCAATATCCACACCACCATCAACACTTAACTCTATCGTTATCCTGTCTTGAGCCAGGCTATTGATATTGTGATCAAAATCATCAATGGTAATAAATATGATCTGTTGATGGCTAAATTCAGAAACCTCTTCCAGACGAATCGGCTCGCTGGTCACCAGTACTGCAGTATTGGGTATATTGGGCGCGGCCAACGGTGCGTAAACGCCTCCACCCGTATCATATTCAGTAACGTTCACCGTTTGCGGCACAATGGTGTTATCCAATGAATACTTCATCAGGCGCATTTGGGCCTCGGTACGGCCTCGCAGATTAAGTGCCAGCACATTAATGGCAATCACTGCATCATTGGTAAAATACTCTGTGTTAATGAGATTGTTGCTGACGGCAACATTCACCGGCAGGGTCAATAATGCGGTAAAGTTCGCCGTATTGCCCAGCGAAATATTTGCCACATTAAAAGTGTACAGCGTGGTCAAGCCGTTGTTGACTTGACTGGCGGCCGGGTTGCCATTCAGGGTTAGAGAGGAGCCGCCTGGCACACTGATTCTGACTTCATTACCGGCCTGAGTATTGCTTCCGCTATTGGTGATATCCACGCTGATGGTAACAGTATCACCACCCACAAAATAGAGTCCTGAAGCTTCATTCACTGTCAAAATTGCGCTGTCAGGGATGCCGCTATCGACGATTAAGAATTCTTCGGTATTGGACGTCCCTGTAAATCCAGCGATCCCATTTATGGTATAGCTTAGCAGTGCTGTGTTACTGATATTGGTGTCGACAGGAACGGCATAAACTGACTGTGACCACAAAGCTGTTATCATCAATAGCGTGATCAATAGACGTAAAACAGTCTGAGTGCTCACCTTGCGGCCAGCACCCAGGCTATTGCTTACAACTGTAAAGCAGTAACACACAACACAACCACTACTGGGCTACTACAGAGCGATTGTTACCCTGAAGCGGATAACGGCCGATTCATCTGCATTGAGTGCGATACCGGTCACAGTGACAGTATTTGTACCGCTCACATTCCAGTCAGCAATTACCGCGCCTCGACCAGCAGCCTCCGCACCACCGGCATTGCTGTACTCGTAGTAGTCAGCAGGCACCGTCGAACCGGGATGTTGAATCGATATTCCCTGATCAGCAGTCACGTTATATGCTGTATTAAATATAATATTACCGCCTCCAATCTCAGTATCCAGACTATCGGTTATCACTATGTTAGTCGCGGTAGCCGCGCCCGAACCATTTGAGATTGTAATCTGATACTCAATAACAGCACCTGGAATACGCTTCGGAAGAGTTGTGTCATTGACAGGGTCTGAGATGACAATTGAGTCCTTGCTAATGGTCAACGCTGCCGTCGAGATGATATAATCATTCTGGCTGGAATGTTGTGCATCGCGATCAATATCACTGGTTCCTGCACCATCACCATCACCATCGATAAAGACGATGTCCACACTCCCTGGGGTGTCAGCCACTATCGTTTCGCTAAGCGCGCCACCCGGCGTGCCAACAAGGCCATCATCGCTAAGTGCCTCGGCCAGCAGATAGTAGGAGGCGATATCACCATTGGTATAACCGGTATTAAAGTTTGACACAATATAGACCGTGATCTCGCCATCAGGCGCCAGCGCATCGATATGGGTAGCGGTATCTGATCCTGACTGATAGCCAGTAAGACCTCCCGACTCGACACGGGCACTGAATGTGTCTGCATTGATATTGTCATCACCACCGAAAGCGGCGTTACCGATACCATTGGCGAGCGCTACCGCAGACAAGCTAAAATCCTGACTGGCATTGCCATCGTTGGTGACGGTAAAAGTCAGGACATTATTAACCGAACCTGGGGTAGAGGCGACCGCAGCACCATCAATGGTAGCGACGGTTAAATCAATCTTGGTATCCACCAAAAAGTCAACAGAAATACTGGTGACAGATGGCTGTGGAATAGCCCCTACATTATAATTAACCGTTGCAGAGTTAGAGACAGTGGTCCCCGATAAGGTACCTGCTGCCATCGCAGCTGAAGATGCCATGGTGAGAGACAAAACTGTGGCGAGCAAGCCTGGCAGTTTTTTTAGAGGGTTAACGTTAGACATTACATGTCTCCTTTGGTTATAGGCTCTCCTTAGCCTATTTGGCATAGCCTGAAAATTAATCGATACATATGATTTGATAATATATTTAATAAAAGGTGATTTTTTACGCTGGTGACCCTCGTATTTGTGCCTCCATTCTGGAGAGAAAAAATGCCCAAAGGGCAACCTTTAATCTTGCTGTTATTGCGTTCATTTTTTGTCATCTTGTTATCAAAAAATTTATATTTTTAGCTGTTAATCCAGACGCGTACGAAACAGCACATCGGCTTCTGTATTGGCTGGAAGTGAGCTCAAAAGCCAACGAATATGAGTGTAATCTTGTGTGGTTGCGGGACGACTCTCACCGTTTTCATCGGTAACGATAAGGTTTTCCACCGCATCAAAATTTTTGGCGCCATCGACAGAAAACGAGGTCATTGCACCTTCACCCTGGGCACTGCCATCAAGGTAGGTGGTATGTGCTGGCACCGGATTTACTATCGCAACATTCTCTGCCAGTTGCTGACTACGATTACTCACGGTGGTGACGTAGACAAGCAGGTCACCTGGAACAACACTGTTGGCATCGATTAAACGGGTGATTTTATTGCCGACTATGTTGCGCTCTTCAATCTCTTCGGAAACCACCATATTGAGCACGATGCCACGCTCATCCGCCGCCACCTCTGCTGCCACCATGAGGCCATCCTCCGCATGAGCAGCACCTGCCATCATGCAGCTAATGGCAACCATGAATAATCCACCACGCAAATTTTTATTTTTCATCTGCCTCTCTCCTGTCACGTTGCTATCGGGTTAATTTGAATTAAATGATTACCTGCTACTGATTACCTTGTTCATGAGCAGACCGTTGTTGATCAAAAAAAGAGTCTTCTGCAAAATCGATCACGGTTTTGTAGCGCCATCTGTCGTATGTTCTTTATTAATCCCTCTCCTGGCGTTAGCCAGTGATGATACTGCGCTGTTTCACATCGCTAAATTTTATGAGCTACGCTGAGCAGCGAGTACCTGCCCATTTCAATCTGGTATATTTATTGCTCACCCAATAACTTATCGACATAAACCGCTTATTTTTTATAGCTGTATAAAAAATTTCCTGCATTTTAATCGCGCGTTAAACAAGTAGTTATTAGTTTAAAAAGACGCGACTCAGATCTAAAAACATAAAAGATGTTAATTTACTGTATTTATTAGATTATTTTGATAAATAAGTGCTAAAGTCGGGCAATGAACTGATCGAGCCAAAAAGCCTCATTAATCACAGAAGCTGACACAGCTATATCGGGAGAAATAGCTCTTTTAAGGGGGCCTTTTTTCAGGGAATAGATACTGAAAACCTGATGAAAAACGGCTATTAGAAGGAAGATCCGAACAATAAAGTGTTCAAGTTAAATTTTGAGATGTGGGTCACGGTAAATGTCCAGTCTCATATCTTTGACATGATCAGCCGGTCACTTTTTATCATCATCGGTAAGCAACCACAGACACCTGAAATTCACCGCATAAAACGACCTGTCAAATAATCAATTTAACGTTGAGGTTGTTTTTCAGCCGGTGGATTAAACTGCTTGTCATCTATTCGGTTTTCACCTGTTTTATCACAGAATACAGGCTGTTTAAGTGGTACTTAAACGGCTTAATAAATGTCATTAGTTGCTCCTTTTAGAATCAGGAGGGGATGCTTTTTAAAGTTGGTTGCCTTGTTTGTTTTGTCCTGGCAGCCATAGTTCATTTACTGAAAATAGCACTTTGATAACCCAAAGTGGTACCATGTACTATGCGTTAGTACTCGACCTGTCATTAAAGAAAATGTGTAGTGCATAGCAGAGTTGTTTGATTTACGGAAAACTGCCATATGACGATTTTTATTCGAGGGGAATTGAAGACTAGCTGGAAGAAAGCTCGCTCGCAGGCTGAAATATATCGCCAGGAATCACGTACTTTTCAACAATTGATTGGTGCCGATGATGCGCCTGAACTGGGTATGGAGGCTAACCGCTATCACCTATATGCGGGTTATGGTGACCCTTGGAGTCACCGTGTTCTGATCGTGCGCGCACTTAAAAATTTACAACACACTATCCCACTGACTATTATAGACCCGATGTTAAGTGATGAAGGGTGGCGATATCACGTACTGGATGATCTTACTCCTGATATTGATCACCATTGGAAGCCTCTTCACGCACTCTACACTTCCACTGACCCACTATTTACGGGTCGAATATCTGTGCCTCTGCTTTGGGACAGTAAAAGCGGAAAAATAATCAACAACGAGTCCGCAGATATTATGCGGATGTTGAATAGCGAGTTTCCTAACTGTTCAGACGCAATGCTGGATCTCTATCCTGATGAAATCTCCAATGAGATTGACCAACTTAATCATTTTATCTTTGGCAACATCAACAACGGTGTCTATAAAGTTGGCTTTTCTAATTCTCAAGCACAGTACCGGCGCTCGGCCGACGCCCTGTTTAGTGCGCTGGATGAAATTGACGAGCGTCTCTCTACCTCACGTTATCTTATGGGGGAGTTTATAACGGAAGCCGATATTCGTCTTTTTGTGACCCTGGTTCGATTTGACACCATCTACTACCCACACCTGAAGTGCAACAAAAAACAGTTGCAACAGTATGGTAACCTGTGGCCCTATACACGTGAAATCTATCAGTTACCGGGCGTGAAAGAGACAGTGAAATTTGATCACATTAAACAGACTTACTACAGCATGGACTACTTGAACCCAACTCAAGTGATTCCAGATGGGCCAACGATCAATTTTTTAGAACCAGTAAAAACCATTCAGTATGAATTTCATAGCGCATCCTTCTCACTGGCAAGCTAAATGTTAGTAACATGCGGCACAAAAGTCACAGTGCCAGGTCTCGTCCTCTTCCACAATACGCTCCAGACAAAATGAGTACCAGTAAATTTTATCGCAAGGTTTGCAATGATATGAGTGGATAAGCTGCTTGACTGTCAGCTTGTCACAACCACAAGGTAATGCCAAAAGCAGATCAAGCTCTTCAGCTGGAAGCCCATTGATTAATTTTTCGCTATGGGTGGCACACTGCGATACACGTTGATTATTCATAGCGTCTCCTTTTGTAATTAATAGATTCATGCCTTACTTAGGCTTTTAGAACGGGTTGGTAAGTTTACACAGGGAATTTTCAACGAACTGAAAGCCAAGACTATCTGTCTATCAACCAAATAAAATAAGCATTCAGGTTTGACGCGGCTTTACCAAACCATGACTAATGGCCTGAGCGATGGAGTGATATCGATTGGAAGTGTTTAACTTGCCCGCAGCGTTTTGCAGGTGAAATATAACTGTTCTTTTACTCACCCCCAGAATCTGCCCAATTTCCGAGTTCGTTTTCCCGTCTGCTGCCCTCTGCAGGCATTCTAGCTCTCTCTTTGTGAGTTTTGCAACCAGCATTTCTTCATCAAAAGCGATAAGGCTATTGGCTACATGATGAATTTTATGGACAAAATCTTGTGCATGCGATAACTGCGCGCTCTCAAGTTGTGCCAATCTGCCAGAAACGGTAGAGGAAAGTATCAATAGCGATTCGCCACCCTGCTTATCTTTCACTGGAAAACTAAGGCTACTACGCAGTGGAACACTCAACACACCATCAGAGACAAGCGCCTCAAGATCTGACCTCAGTTCACTTGATAATCCGCCCAGAAGGCTACAAAGTTTTTCTGCAAAAACGGGCTCAGATCCGAAGCGATGATATCCCTTGCGGTAAGCATTCGGTTTAGTACTATTCGCTTTACCCTGCACTAAAATTAAGCGTGGCACTGGCTTCGAAGGTTTTTTGGAGATATAGAAAAAGTGATCGAAGCCAAAACGACGACACAGCTCAACACATGCACCGTGAACCTCTTCTAAAGAATGATCATTAGCAGTGTGCTTGTTTTGTTCTAAAACTTCTGTCTTATTCATGCAAACGTGCGCCACCCCACTCGTGAACTCTTTCATATCGATATGTCATCAAGAGATCATTCTATAACAACTACAAGAAAGGCAGGGAGATGATTACCGCTCCCCATGCAGCCAGTGCCAAGGCGCTACACAGGGAGGGGTGGTTAAAACTCAATCAAGTTTGATATTCCAGATAAGATCAAAAACCACTTCGTCTCCTACCTGCCCCTGAAATCCTGCAAGATTAATCGCGCCTGACTCTCTTGCCACACCTGTCGCATGGTGAAAGCGCTTGGTGCCGGAAAGAACATCGTTGTCTCCACCACTGGGGATCGCGCCTGTTAAATGGGTCATCGTAGGTGATCCCTGGATAAACGGTTGAACATTACCCAGCACACGGGTGGTGATCTGAGGTTTCTTTCTCCACTCTGTAAATTTGAAGGTACTCGTGACGGTTACCAACAAGCCGCCACCATCCTGCGGAATAATATCAGCTAAGCGATCTACCAATGTACCGACATAAGCGCCTGTTTTCATGTTGTAGAGCGGCACGTTAAAGCAGAGTGCCGTGGTGGTTCCCAGTACTGTTGCTGGAATCTCACATGAGTATGCGGCAGCACGCCCTTTGGCATTGAGTATCAACTCTTTGCCGACAAATTTGTTTGCATGATGATGGTGACGAGGAGATTCATGCGCTATCGCGGAGTATGGCACAACAAAGCTGCCTAGTAGTAATCCTATGCCAAGAAAAGCGATTTTATTAATCATAATTTTTTACCTCAGAATTTTCACAAAGATCGAAAAGAACAGATAGCATGAAAAGAAAATTCCGTACTATCCGTTCATCTACCTGGTTGCATATACGAAAATATAGCGACCAGACTAGTCAACAAAATTTTGTGGGTCGTATGCCTCATCCCACCTATGCACAAATCTATAATCTGCGCCAACCGTGACCGAGTACGGCTCAATGACAGTTGGCAAGCCATCAAAAGTGAAATCGATCACGGCTGAATGTCGCAGCCAAACAACAAGCTTCCGGTGGGGCTTACCTGTTTTTACAGACACTAGAGGGTGGTAGTGAGTAAATCCTTCGGTATAGTATTTTGCTGCTTTGGCCTCGGTCCAGGTATCTATTTTTCCGATCATCGTCCACAACAATGCGCCATCTGGTGCATCGGTAGACCAAAAATTAGGCGCGCCAAAAGGTCCTGTATTATAATGTTTGCCGATAATGGTGTTCTTTGAGACCTGAACCCACTTATGCCCCGGAATATCTTGCTCGCCATTCGGGCCATCGGGCGCGCCCTTCAAATAATATTGATGGTGTCCTATCTTAATAACAACACTTGGTATGAGCCTGAGTCAGGCCAGTCGCTAAAAAGGCAGCTGTCATAAAAACAAACATGACTGTTTTTTTAATGTTATACATCTTCCACTCCTCAATCATCACTATGTTAACGTTCAAATCTGCCAGGTTAATTACCGACTGCACCACTGCGTTAACCTGGCTCATCCCTAATATGAACATCTTTCAAAGTATCGCAAAAGCTGTCACTTATGACAGGTCAGACAAATAAACTTGTCGTCTTCTGTCTCGTGTTAGCCCCGGCATTAACAGCGTGGATAGCTGGTAACACAAAAATTTACCACTGCCGGTAGAGAAGATCGCCTGGCTCGAATGTTCCGCCGGCAAGTGTTCGATCACCTCGTGTTGGCCTGTATTGATGTGGTCGAAAGCGACGTGTTTTTTAAATGAATCGTCAGGACTATTTTATGGTCGAGGATGTCAGGAAAGAGCGAAATTAGAGTGAGGGTTGATAATGAGACCTTTGCACGAGCCGGGATCGAGCAGGCGCTTCAGGCAGGGTAAAAGCGCACGGAATGAATGAGTTTATCGTTGTTAATGAGCGAGATCGCTTTTAACGCGGTCAGAGGGGAAAAGAACAGTCGTGCAAAGGTCTCTGATGAATAAATGAATTGCTGTGATGGTTAGCTCAAGGCTGTATGGTAATACAGGTGATCTCCCCGGTCTTGTTTCGTGCTGAATTATCTGACTTTTCTCCTGATGCTGTTAAAATGCCCGTCTGGTTTGAATGTTTCACTGGAGATTATGACTACACGTACACGTTTTGCCCCCAGCCCGACAGGTTATCTACATGTTGGCGGGGCACGCACCGCGCTTTATTCCTGGTTATATGCACGCAAACATGGCGGCAAATTTGTGCTGCGTATTGAAGATACCGATCTTGAGCGTTCTACTGCTGAATCTGTTAATGCCATCCTTGAGGGGATGACATGGTTGGGGCTGGAATACGATGAAGGCCCATTTCGCCAGACCGAACGCATGGACCGTTATCAGGAAGTGATCCATAAGCTGCTCGATGAAGATAAGGCCTATTATTGCTACTGCTCTAAGGAACGGCTGGGAACCCTGCGTGCCGATCAGATGGCAAATAAGCAGAAGCCGCGTTATGACGGCTGCTGTCGTAATCTAACCGTACCGCCTGCAGAGAGTGGTAGTCCGGTGGTGCGTTTTCGTAATCCGGCCGAAGGTTCAGTGACGGTGAAAGATCTGGTGCGTGGCCGCGTGGTATTCAACAATAGTGAGCTTGATGATCTCATCATTGCGCGCTCTGATGGCAGCCCAACTTATAACCTGACCGTGGTGGTGGATGATCTCGATATGGAGATGAGTCACGTCATCCGTGGTGATGATCACCTCAACAATACCCCGCGCCAGCTTAATATTCTCGCAGCGCTGGGGGGTAAAGCGCCGCTCTACGCACATGTCCCGATGATTCTGGGTGATGATGGTAAGCGTCTCTCCAAACGTCACGGCGCAGTGAGTGTCATGCAGTATCGTGAAGAGGGCTACTTGCCTGAAGCGCTGCTGAACTATCTGGTGCGCCTGGGGTGGTCACACGGCGATCAGGAGATTTTTAGTCTCGATGAGATGATCAATCTATTTGATATTGAAGACATCAACAGCTCCGCATCTGCCTTTAACACCAGTAAATTATTATGGCTTAATCAGCACTACATCAAAGAGAGTTCACCGGAGCATATCGCGCATCACCTCAGTTGGCACCTTGGCAATCTCGATATCGACCCCGCCATTAATGACGGCCCTGATTTGATTGAACTGGTGAAGGTTCAACAGGAGCGTTGCAAGACGTTGCTCGAGATGGCAGCGGCGAGTGTCTATTTTTATAAGGATATTGAGGTCTATGATGAGAAGGCCGTGGCTAAACAGCTAAAGCCTGCGATTCAGACTGGGTTGAGCGCGCTGCGTGATAATCTGGCGGCCCTTGCCGAGTGGACGCCAGAGAGCACCCATGGTGCGGTGAAAGCGACTGCTGAAGAGCAGGCGCTAAAGCTCGGAAAGCTCGCTCAGCCACTGCGTGTCGCCGTCACGGGTGGTGCCGTTTCACCATCAATTGATAAGACATTATTTCTGATTGGGCGCGAGCGAGTGTTGCAACGTCTTGATCATGCATTAAAAATGATTGAAGAAATAGCATCTGCGGCGTAGTTTTTGTTGACAGCAGTGGGGTCAATATCGTAAAGTTCGGCTTCGCTTTTGAGGGGCTATAGCTCAGCTGGGAGAGCGCTACACTGGCAGTGTAGAGGTCGGCGGTTCGATCCCGCCTAGCTCCACCAGATTCTGTGATCTAAAATCTCAGCAATTCAGCGAAACAAGAAGTGCCTATCCGTCCCCATCGTCTAGACGGCCTAGGACACCGCCCTTTCACGGCGGTAACAGGGGTTCGAATCCCCTTGGGGACGCCATACATAGCCTGTTATCCACTGCAAATCAAATCTGTAGTGGATGCAGCAATCTAAAGTCCCTGGGTTGAGTAAAACTTTCTCGTCCCTGAGGCCTTATGACTTCTTTCCAACGCTCTTTCGTATCGAACGGAAGTTATGTAAAGGCCTTAAGAAAGCTGGATACGTGATG
>QIJH01000054.1 GCA_003232725.1 Chromatiaceae bacterium
GCTAAATTCAGATAAGTACGCCCTGACATCGCACCGCCACCATCTTTCATATTCCACGGCGTACCATTGAGTGAAAGCGTCTCCCGGTCGAACAGGGAAGCCGCACCAGTGAGGCCATAGGGCGCGCCAGCCGGTAGTCGTGGGTCCTGACCACCATCGTTACGGGTGGGCGGTCGAGTATCGTCAGGATCAGGACGTGGAATGCCGTAGATGTCCTGGTAACTGACGACTGCGCGCGCCATAATTTCGTGGTACTCAGGAAAATCCACGACAATCTGTGCATCATCAGCAATATGTCCTATCTGGCGAGTACTATTCGGTTCCAGCGGAAACAGCCAGATACCAGCATCCTTGCCGATGGTTTTCATCGTGCTTTCCAACGTGGCGCCATTCGATTTCCTGTATACAGGACTGGAAATCGTAGAAGAGCTGCCAATGCTATAGGTCGCCAATAAATCATTTTCCGGTGCAGCAGCAGGATGGGTAAATCGACCATTCATGGTCACGATGCGATCATCAACGGGATGTACAAAATACTGCGAGGGATCATACGGGCGCATAGGTGTATCACCTGCACCGCCGTGTGGCGTCAGACGAAATTGATCAGGCCGTGCAAAGGGTATCAGACCATTACCCGTTATCCAGGTATCCGGTAACGTGTTGAGAACGTCTCCAACCTGATTACCCGATTTGCCACGATGCACAAAATCTGGCCCTGGCGGATTCACTGGAAAACGTTCCAGTGCTCCCAGACCCGTTTGCTGACGGTTGTAATACAGCGTGGTAACAATATCGCCGTCCGACAGCTGAGTAAAGTAATGATACGACCACGCCGTGGCATCATTTTTACCCGCAAAAATAAACGGCGCAGAACCGTCAGGGTTGATTTCAAACAGGGAAAAATTGTTATTACTAGTACGTTGCAACATGCGATCAAAATTGGTGTAAACAATGCGGCCATCCATTAAGATCGCGGGATGCAATTGATTTTTCATCGCGCGGTGACTCAACACCTCCATATTTTTGCCATCACGATCCATCGCAAACAGCTGGAACATGGCAAAGCCCTCTTGCCGGTTACTGGTGAAACCGATGCGACCATCCGGCATGAAAAACGAGCCGGTATCCATGACTGGAACCCTGGATACCCACTCTGGGTCCTTGCCAGGATGAGCACGACCGGCAAACATATTGCTGTCCGGCGACACCTGGCTATTGTCCCCGGTCAGCAAATCATAGATAAAAATCAGCGCAGGGTTAGCATAAGGTTTAAGACCGGAAAAAATCGAGGTGGCAAAGTTATTACCACCGAGTTCTCCGTTGGGATCAAGCCGCATAAAAGTCTGGATACCTGCGTCAGCAATCTGCCTCATCCCTAGATTACCATCCGTAACAAAGGTGCGAGTATCAATAAATTTAGTGTAGACCACGTAACGTCCATCAAAGGAGACATTGGGATCTGCCACCGAACAAACTGGGCTTGAGGTGTCGTCTTCGTTACAATCCACCAGCACTGTCTCTGCGGCAGGATCGCCGGAGGGCATACTGGAATCATGCAAAACCAGGTCACAACCGGGCTGGTGATAAACGTTGTTGCTCGCCGACAACCACAAATCATTGACCCCGTTCCAATTCAGCAAAGGATCCGGCGCTCCGGATTTCGGTCGCAGAACCGGCTCTTTACCGCGCGGACAGCGCACATACACCACGTCGTAATCAATGTTCGCGAACTGAGCGACCCGCTCTTGCCCGGCTGATGCTGTTTCAGTCAAGCTCAAACTCAGTGCAATACCCGATATAATCCAAACAGGAAAAAAATATCTGCTCATAAATAAAGACTCATATTTAAATAGATTCATACTTCATAAATCTCCATCTCAACTAACACGATAAAAAGGCACTTGATTTGCGATATATTCAGGGTCGGGTAAAAACAAGCGGGGTAAAGTTTGTTGCCATTTCTAAATCGGATATCGTCACTGAGCCATCATCATTGGCAGAGACGGCACCTGATTGCTCATTGTAACTCCAACTGACGGTCTCACCAGGCAACATCTGAAATTGCTGAATACGGCGTATTGTCACATCAGTGGTAATGGGGAGTGGGCCATAATATTCATTGTCAAACGGTGGTAAGGCAGGATCGATCGGTGGTGTTCCTGTCGTATCAATGTCCACTTTTATCGGTATACTAAGTTGCTCGCGTGTATCAATGATGTTGGCACTATCCCATCGCTGATAACGGTTTTTGGCCCCTCGCAAGGCACCGCTATAGCCTGCGTCCTCTGGCATTCCAGCATCCTCATCTGCTGAGCTATTTGTGAACGCGGGAAAGGCCAGGTTGCGCTTCAAAAAAGAGACTTCATCCAGCGGCTTCCACCAGGTCGCTTTAAGTGCTGGATCTCTTCCGCTGTGCGCGCGCTGATCCCAGACACTAAAGTGTCCTATGCCGTCCTTTTGCAGTGCCGAAAGAAAGGATGTGCCTGTCAACGGACTGATGCCCACCATCGCGTTGAATGAAATAGTTGGATCATTTTTCCCACTGATTGAACTGAAATGAAGGTTGCGGAAGTCTCTGTTGCTGCGTGCAGCACGGCTGGAATCGTAAAAATCCCAGACACTTATTCCGTTATCACCAGGCAAACCGAGTTCTGCTGCGCCCCAATGGAAACGGCTAAGCCCATCCCGACTGCCAGGGCTTAAAAAATGGGAAATAGTGCCGCCAATGCGCGAGCTGATCGCTGCAAAGTGATAACCGTAATTGATAGCCAGAAAAAAGCTGCCCGTTCCGCCCATAGACTGACCCGAGACTGAAATATGTTCAGGGTCAACGCCAGAGCACCCCTCCTTTCCCGCCTCAATAAGGCCGGGGCAGTTCTCCATTAGATAGGAAAGCAAATGCATCACTCTGCGCTGGGTATAATTGGGGATGGTGCCTGTCGTCTGATCGCCATCCGGTAATTGGTCATTGTAACCAGTCCACCAGCTATTATTCGCATCGTGGGGCGCAATACCAAAGATATGCGCTCGCCCTACCGTGCCCGGGCTACCGCCAAAACCATGCAAGCCAATTCTTAAAGGCAGTGGGTTGCTAACACTGGCTGCAGTGGGAATAGCCAGGTTCGCGGTAAATTCCCGGCCTGCATAACCGGGGCTATCCAGAAAACCATCCGTTATCTGACGCATCTTATATTTGAGCAAACCGGTTAGTTGCTCTGGTTCACCAACCAGTTTAGGCCATGGCGGCTGGATGGTATTGTTGATTGTTACCATAAATTGTTGGGTAGCAGTTTCAGCACCATCGACTGCTTCCATTGTTATCTGCCAGGATTTTCCACCTTGAATAAAGTCCGGACGAAAGTCGAAACGACGATTGACTTCATCCCAGTGCATGCCGGGTGGCATGCCACTAACAAACACCCTGGCTCCCGCTCGAGCGGTGATGTCAATGGTATATGCCTGTTCCTCATCAAAAGATTGTGGGCCGGGGTTGGCCAGTAACGCAGTTGAGTCTATATCATTGTCAATGATAGTCGCCACACCAGTGGCATTGTTGCTCAGATCAGCATTAGCATTAGCAGCATTAGACAAAGTCAATGTGAATGTCTCATCAAACTCTGCAATCACATCGCCAATGACATCCACTATCACTGTTTTGCTAGTTTCCCCCGGAGCAAAGGACAAGGCACCGCTTTTACTTACATAATCCTCTGATGCGGTAGCCGTCCCGTCACTGGTTGCATAATCGACTGTGACGGTATTACTGCTGATAATAGACAGGGTGATGTTGAACGCCGCCGCCATCGTGCCCGAATCACTTTCAGTAATGCTAATGTTTTCAATTTGTAGCACCGGGATAACAGGGAGTGTGACAGCAGTGTCATCATCAACAATGGTCGCCACCCCATTGGCATTGTTGCTCAGATCAGCATTATCAGGGTTTGACAAGGTCAGACTGAATGTTTCATCCTGTTCCGGGGTGGTATCACCGATAACATCTACCGTAACTGTTTTGCTGGTTTCTCCAGGAGCAAAGGACAGAGTGCCATTGTTACTCACATAATCTTCTGCTGCAATCGCCCTTCCATCCTCGGTTGTGTAATCGACTGTCACGGTATTGCTACTGCTGATAGAGAGGGTGATACTGAACGCTGCTGCTGTGATACCCAGGTTGCTTTCAGTGATGCTGATGTTTCCGACTTGTAGCACAGGCAGCACTGGGAGTGTGGCACCATCATTGTCATTACTAGAAATAGAGTCAGAGCTGCACGCGTTGAGGAGGGCAGCGAATACGAGCGTTGTGAAAATTTTGCTCATTAAGTTCTGGTTGGTTAATTTCATTACGTGTCATTATCCCGTATCAGTATATTAATATGCTGCGCTACAAGTTGCGGCTAATCCAATATCAAAACAGTGACAGTAAAGAACGTTACTGATATTGGTAGTATCTCGTACCAGTTTTATTAGGACTCTGAACTCATCTATGGGTATTAAGGTTTAGCGTTTGCAAACTCAAAACAACTGATTCGCAGGCGTTGATGCGTGGTTTAAACATCGCCGACTTGTTTAAAAAAGCCAGATGCCGACTCTATTCGGCCTGTGCCCACTAATACACTAAAGAACTTCGATGGAAGAATAAGGCTGCTCCTGATGACACTTGTATGGAGCGACATTCCTTTGACGCTGATTCCCCGGTTTTACAGCACGGAGAGTAAATTAAACGATCCCTTCCTGCTGGCTATTATATGTATAAACTCAGCGACTTATCTGTGACGCACGTCAACAAGATCTAATTATTGAGTTCCCGTTGCAACAGCATTAATAATGTTACTAATTTTCGTTGGTGGCCATGAATCGCGAAGCGAAGGCTGCTAGTCACCGATAGACCTCGCGATGATAGCTCTCTGTTTTTGCAGCTTTCAGGAAAAGCGTCTGGAATGGTAGTGATTAGTGATTATGGTAGCGATTCAAATCAAATAGCCCAGACAGAACCGCTTTATTCCTCGCCGCTTCACTCTGAAACCAGTCTGCCATCTGCCAAAATTCAGGATGAGTGCGTCTTACACCATAGCGATCAACAAATTTTTTATATTCCGCTTGATTGCGAATAGAGGCGCAGTGCCTGGCAAATTCTTCAATCTCGGATAGCGCCACAGAAAAGAAAAAATTGGGGTAGGCCCCCTCTAACCACTTCACCACGGTCATTGAATCCGCATCAACGTCAACGCGGTTTCGCTCACGCTCGTCGGCAAGAAAAGAGGTGACATTTTTATAGGCCTTGTTACGGATCAAGGTATAGGAGAAATCCTCCTGGAAATTATCCATTTTGATTCTAACAAAGGCGACATCAGGAAAAGCTGCCAGTTTTTTTCCTTGCAATTGCGCTACCTTTTCCATCGCCAATGCTGCTTTTGTTCGAGCATCTTTCTCCTCAACTGTTGCGCAACGATGATGACCACAACGATTCATTCCATCCGCCGCCTGGGCGACAGTGGCAACTCTCGTTTTGATACGCTGATACAACTCTTGTTGAGGATCATCTGTCTGGTAACCGGTCACAGCCTCAGTGCTCAGCCAGGCCTGCGGTGCTGAAAATAGCTCGTCAATCGTACTGCGCTGCCCCACATACCAGGTATCACGTATCGCCTTACGCCTGTTGGCAGGAAGAAAAGCAAGAAAATAATCCTCCCCTTCCATACGCAAAAAATCCATATAAACTCTGGTGCTCAATCGGTGCCCCAGGCTACCATAAACATCAAATCCGGCAACCAGCAGGTAATGAATCCGTTCAAGTAGCGGATAGTCGATCACCCAGGTTGTTTCTGGCTCAGCACCCACCAGACCGTAAACCACCGAACCACTATCAAAGTGCCTGAAAACAGTCAGTGCGGCATTGGGATTATGTCCATCACCATCCCAGATAAAATTCATCGCATGATCCAGATCGTGAGTGCCAATGGTCTTAAACCAGGCCTGTTTTTTCTCCATATAACGCCGCTGCCCCTGCCAATAGTCCGTCCAGATACGCACTAATTCCAGATTACTACCACCATCCGCAGGCACTTGTAGTTCGTTGGCCATCTCATCAATGAATTGTGTACTGTTCGTTATCACCGGTTGGTCTGGGTCAAAAAACAGCAGCCAAAAACGGTCTTCAATCACATCCAGGGCAATCTGTCCGCGACAAACTGGCCCTTTAATAAATCCTTCGATAAAAAAATGTGCATCATCAAGCATAAATCGATAACGCGCAGCAACCGGTATCGCCGCAAATGTCTTGAACGGGTTGGCGGCCATCTTCGGCTCATAAGCGGGCAGTTTCACCACCTCATAATCGGCTGCCAGAAAAAGTTCACGATAACGCTGCATGCGCTGGTTCGACAACTCGTAAACCGTATGGTTTTTAGCGACGATAGCGGGTTGATAACGCAACAGGCGATAGTAAAAAGGTGCGCTACCAGGATCATCATAAGGGCGCAATGTCGAGATCTCCTCAACTGTTTTACCCGCTGGCGTGGTAGAGCGCACTAAACGATAAAATTCTCGTTCGGGTGATTTTGCAAAATGTATGTGAGCATGAAATAGGTGCTCATAAAGATAACGACTCACCAGCTGTTGTTTATTGGATGACTGGTTTAGAAAATTCTCCCACTCTTTTATCTGCGGTAACACTGTAATGGAAGGCAGAGCAGGTAATGATGCCGGCGAGCCCTGAGCCAACCAGGAGACCAGGGTTCGATACTCTATCTCTGAAAGATTAGGCATCGCATAAGGCATCCCCCATAGCGGAGTTTTTTGGGCAAACTCATTAACGGTTTCCAATGTCGGACAGCTCTCCTCCCGATCAAGCCCAAGGGTAAAACTCTCCGGCAGTTGACCTTGTGTCGGTTGCGGGTGCTGCTGTTTTAGACGTAACAGGTGGTACAGCACCGAATTTTTCAGATTGTTTTCTGGCGTCTGTTCAGCCTCATTCAGCACCGACGTAAATCCACGTGCACGCCACTGGTCTGTTGTTTTTGCATCAATAAACAGACGCGTCGGTTGCATGGTGGTGATGCGTTTTGGTTCATAGATACGTTCATCACTGCCACCGCGTTGCAAACCCTCAATGGAAGAGATTTTTAGCTGACAAGGTGCATCGTAACAACCGTGACACACCACACAGCGTCGATCTAAAATCGGTTTGATCTGTCGCTCATAATTTACCGGGCCATTCAACAGTGCCGATGCTGAAGCCAGCTCAAGATCGTTGTCCATCGCATGCGGGGATTGTTGCATAAAATAAGCAAAGATAGCAGACAATACAGCCACAAACAAAACAGTCCGTAACCGGTTATTAATAATCCATTTTTTTAGCGATAAGTCATTTTCCTCTTTCAAGAAACCACCTTAACAATCTTTTTCAATCTCTCTTTATTCATTTTCATACACCTGGGGAATGATCATGGTTTTTTGGCGGTCGAGACTTTAGTCGCTCTGTTGGCTCTGCCACATCCAATCACGAATCTCCGGCAGGTCTTGCCCGTACGTCATAATATAGCTTTTATGTTCAATCAATTTATCGCGCATCTTCTGCTTAAGAGCTACCGCCTTTGAATCTGGTGGAGAGACACGGTCAATCACATCCATTACCAGATGGAAACGATCCATGTCGTTCAATACCACCATATCAAATGGTGTGGTGGTGGTACCCTCCTCTTTATAACCGCGCACATGCAGGTGGTGATGGCACATGCGGCGATAGCTGAGGCGATGGATCAACCACGGATAACCGTGATAGGCAAAGATCACCGGGGTATTGGCGGGAAACAGCGCATCAAAATCTTTATCCGCGAGGCCGTGTGGGTGTTCGCTCTGCGGTTGCAGTGTCATCAGATCCACCACATTAATCACTCTGATTTTCAGATATGGAAGATGTTGTCGCAGCAGCGTCACCGCCGCTAATATTTCCAAAGTGGGCACATCTCCAGCGCAAGCCATCACCACATCCGGGCCACTCCCCTTATCGTTACTGGCCCACTCCCAGATGCCAATACCAGCGCTGCAATGTTTGATCGCAGCATCCATAGAGAGCCATTGCAGTTGCGGTTGTTTACCTGCAACAATCACGTTGATGAGATTTTTTGAACGCAGGCAGGTATCGGTCACACACAATAACGTATTGGCATCAGGTGGCAGATAAACACGAATGATATCGGCTTTTTTATTAACGACATGATCGATAAAACCAGGGTCCTGATGAGAAAAACCATTGTGATCCTGTCGCCAGACATGCGAAGTCAGCAGATAATTCAACGAAGCGATAGGCCGTCGCCAGGGGATCTCTTTGCTGGTGATTTTAAGCCACTTGGCATGTTGATTGAACATCGAGTCAATAATATGAATAAAGGCTTCGTAACAGGGAAAAAAACCGTGACGACCAGTGAGCAAGTAGCCCTCCAACCAACCCTGGCAAGTATGCTCACTGAGAATTTCCATCACTCGGCCATCGCTAGCAAGATGATCATCTTCAGGAAAAGTCTCCGCCTGCCATGCGCGATTGGTTACTTCGAACAGCGCGCCTAATCGATTGGATGCAGTTTCATCAGGGCCAAATACACGAAAATTTTTCGCCTCATCATTGAGCTGCATCACATCACGCAATAGGTCACCAATCATACGCGTGGCTTCACCAACGCTCTGGCCGGGCTGCTTAACTTGCAACGCATAATTTTTGAAATCAGGCATCACTAAATTTTTGAGCAGTTGACCACCATTGGCGTGCGGAATCGCGCCCATGCGTCGTTCCCCTTTGGGAGCCAGTGCGGCAAGCTCCTGATACAATGAACCACTCTCATCGAACAGCTCTTGCGGTTGATAGCTTTTCAGCCACTGTTCAAGCAGTACCAAATGCCCTGGATCGTTGGCGAGATTGCCAAACGGCACCTGGTGAGAACGCCAGTAGCCTTCGGCTTTTTTACCATCGACCTCTTTTGGCCCTGTCCACCCCTTGGGTGAACGCAACACAATCATCGGCCAGCGTGGTCGAGTTTTGTTACCATAAACTCTGGCATTTTTCTGAATAGTTTTGATTTCAGCGATCACTGCATCTAAAGTTACCGCCATTTTCTGATGCATCAATTCAGGGTCTGAGCCTTCAACAAAATAGGGGCGGTAACCATAGCCGATAAATAGTTTTTCTAACTCATCATGACTGATACGCGATAGCACGGTGGGGTTGGCAATTTTATAACCATTGAGATGCAGTATTGGTAATACCGCGCCATCGCTTGCAGGGTTAAGAAATTTATTAGAATGCCAGGCAGTGGCCAGTGGCCCAGTCTCCGCCTCACCATCACCGACCACACAGGCAGCAATCAGATCTGGATTATCGAACACCGCGCCATAGGCGTGAGAGAGTGCATAACCCAACTCACCACCTTCATGAATCGAACCTGGTGTTTCCGGTGCCACATGACTAGGAATACCGCCGGGAAAAGAGAACTGTTTGAATAGTTTTTTCATCCCCTTAGCATCCTGGCTGATATTGGGATAGAACTCGCTATAAGTACCTTCTAGATAGGTGTTGGCCACCACACCAGGGCCACCATGCCCCGGCCCGGTAAGATAGATCACACTCAAATCATCTCGCTTGATCACGCGATTCAGATGGACGTAGATAAAATTTAAACCCGGCGTGGTACCCCAATGGCCAAGCAACCGCGGCTTAACATGATCAAGTGTTAATGGCACTTTAAGCAAGGCATTGTCCAACAGATAGATTTGACCCACCGAAAGGTAGTTAGCCGCGCACCAGTAGGCGTTGATACGCTGTAGCTCTATGCTTGAAAGCGGTCTGGTTTCCATTGAAGGCATATCGATATTGGTCATGATTCTTCCTTTTGGTTTTCAACTATTTTCCATCGGGTATCGCAAACACCACTACCAGCAGCAGTAAGCTGGCAATCACAATAAACCCGATACGCTGTATAAGATGGCCACGTCCACGAGAAGCGATCAACGCCACCACACACTGCAACAGGTAATAGAGCGCAAAGGCGCGCGAGGCGATGGTGATAATTTCAAAGATACTGGCCGACCAGACCAATACAATCGCCACCACAGCCACCACAGCGTAACCGAAGCCCGGCGTTAAACGGCGACGACTAAACTCAGATAGCAACCCGCCAGAACCGGCCGTATCAGCGACCGCCGCACTAAACTGGCTCATCACCGCCGCCACAATCAGCATCGCGGGTAATATGGAAGCCACCACCGCAGATAGCGCAATGATCGCAGTTTCATCACGCTGATCGTGAAAATCACCCAGCAACGGTAACGACAACCCGATAAACAGCAGATAGATCAGACCTGACAGCAGCTGTGCATATCGCATCGTGCGAATGCGCCTCTCTGCATCATATTCAGCACCCAGATAACGAGAGGTCTCAAAGCCCTGAATGATCAGCAAAATACCAGCCAACAGCTGTAATGAATAAAGCCAGTCCTCCACCGGCCGATAGCTAATCTCACTATCAACCTGCGCCAACCAGCCGATGTCGAACCAGGCCAACCCAACCAACAACGCAGCGATGATCGCCAGTTTAATATTGACCGCTATCTTCTCCAGGCTTTCCAGACCACCGAGCCCACGCCATAACCCCATCAACGCAATAAAAATCAGTATCGCTGTAGTGATGATGTTGGCTAAAAACTCACTCTCCATCTCCATTCCACTCAGCACAAAAGAGGCCAGCAGGCGCAGATAAAAGGCCACTGAAATAACATAGGCAAGGCCCAGCACTAAACTGGAGAAGCGCTCAACAACAAACATAAAATTCGGCCCACTGGCCTGTGCCAGGAGAGGTTCCGCGTAACGGATGTTATAGCGAATAACGTCACCAATACCGTAAGCCACCAGCACAATGCCTACCATTGCCGCTAGTGCCCAATCGCTAACCGCATGAGCCAGTAGCGGTGCTGCTACCAGAAAACCGCTGCCGATAATCGATGCCAGGGGGGTCACCATCGCTCGCCAGTCACGCGACTGTCGCAGTCGCGGATGAAACAGTAGCGCAACGACAATAATAGCAATCACCAGCAACAGCGTATTTTCAAACATTCGACACCGCCTCTAGCGCTTCTCGTACCATCACATTCGCTTCGTCCACCGGCACCACCCACACTTCAATCCTGCTATCTGCTGTACTAACGTTTGTTTCCACACCCACTGCATTTTTATTTCTATCGATATCCAGTGACACCCCCATCCATTCCATATCCTGAAGAATTTTCATCCTCACCTGCGCACTGTTTTCACCTACGCCACCACCAAACACAATGGCATCGGCACCGCCCAGCACTGCCAGATAAGCGCCGATATATTTGCGTACCCGGTAGCAATAGAGATCCACTGTTAAGCGCGTAACAGGGTTATCTGAATTCAATAACACTCGCATATCACTACTTTCACCTGATAGTCCAGATAGACCGCTCTGATTGTTCAACATCCGCTCTATCGCTTCTGCATCCAGTCCCGCTTGTTGTTGTAAATAGGTGATGACAGCGGGATCAAGATCACCGCAACGGGTCGCCATCACCAAACCTTCCAGCGGTGAAAAACCCATCGATGTATCAACGGGTAGACCATCAGCGATAGCCGTAATGGAACAACCCGCACCAAGCTGAATCGAAATAACCCGCCCACCCAGCTTCAAACCTGGCCTAAGTTCCCGCCAACGTTGCCACATCGCCCGGTGGGCGATGCCATGAAATCCGTAGCGCCGAATACCATGGCGTCGGCACAACTCGTGCGGCAGTGCATAAGTAGCTGCGACATGCGGCAACGAGCGGTAAAATGCAGTGTCGAATACCGAGACCTGTGGCACCTGCTCACCCAGCACTCTACGGATCAATCGAATCCAGGCCAGTGCCGCTGGGTTATGCAATGGCGCCAGCGGTATCAGCCGTTCGATCTCCGCTTCAACGCTGTCATCAATCAAACAGGGGGTTGTTAGCAGTGCGCCCCCATGAACCACCCGGTGCACAATCAGCTTAATTTTTTCAGCATCAGCTGAAGCGATGAAGTCATCTAACAACGACTGCTTATGTTTGTTGACACCTTCATGGTATACA
>QIJH01000092.1 GCA_003232725.1 Chromatiaceae bacterium
TGATTTTTGCTGCATAGCGGCAAGCGCAAGCACAATTGATTCATTGTCAGGGTTACTTAGCGCTGCCGCCTTTAGCGTTTCAACCGCCTCAGTTTTATTTCCCTGACTGAAATTAATTTCAGCATCCATGCGCATTAATAAAACATTATTCGGATTTGATTCAATCCCCTTTTTAACAATACCAGCAGCCTTTTCAAGTTTTTTTTGCCGCGCATAGTGCCTAGCCAACACCAGGACTGGCTCGACTGCAGCAGGCGCATTCTCCAAGGCTCGTTCAATCCAAATAATAGCTTGCTTCAGGTCACTACGACTCTCAGCAATACGACTCTCAGCAATCTGCGCCATACCAAAAAAAGCACGTAAGTTATTGTTATCAACCAACAGCACCTGTTTAAAGTGCTGTTCAGACTCAATAAAACGACTATCTTCAGCTTCTAGCTTCGCCAGCTCCAACAAAGCAGGCACAAATAATCTGTTTTTTGCTAATGCCTTTTGATAGCTCACCCGCGCCTTCCGTCTATCGCCCTGCGCCTGGTGAATACCCCCCATCAATGCATCAACAATAGCCTCTTCTGGATAGCTTGCAGCAAGCGCTGCTGCCTCCGCCATCGCACTATCAAAACGCCCTTGTTTCACTTGTGTCAAAGCGATCATCATGCGCGCCTGAAGTGCCCCATCACCTGAAATCTCCTCCAACTCCTTAATGGCCTCACTATACTCGCCCCTGCCAAGATAGAGCTTTGCCAGCTCCGACCGTATCACCGCATCCTCACCTTGCGCCAAAGCTCGGTTCAGATAACGCTGTCCGCCCGCAACATCACCAGCCGATATTGCCGCCACGCCGACTATTCTTAACAACTCAGCATCTGCATTTTCATCTGCCGCCGCCGATGCTAATATCCTGACAGCCTCCTGTGGTGATTGCAGCTTCATATGGACTGCGGCTAACATTTTACGTGCCTGCTGATGTGTTGGTATTGCGCTGATCACTCGTGCAAGGTGCACATTAGCCTGCTCATATTGCCCCAGTGCATATTGAGTAGCGCCCATCAATAACTGACTGGGTAGATGCCGTTCCATCACGTTTAGAATCTGAGCCAGACGTTCTTCTGCTTTATTATATTCTTGCGTCTGATAAGAAAGCAGAGCATCAAAATACTGTGGCAATACGTGGTTTGGCAGTTGTGCTAACAACACCTTAACCTGTTCAGACGCAGCTGCAGTATGAGATTGCGCTAATGCTGCCTGAGTAATGCCCAAGCGCGCCTGAAAGCCAAGCCGAGTAAACTGCTCTGTTCCTGTTGCGCCAAGTGCTGTTCTATAACTAATCTCAGCCGCCGCGTAATCCGTCATATTGAGATAAAGACGCCCCTGCAACAGCCAGCCGTCAACGCTATCAGGGTACTGACTCGTCACCACAACTATATTAGCCAGGGCTTGCGCTAAGCTCCGCTCCAGTAGCAACAACTTAACACCAGCGAGAAGCGCCCACTGACTATCAGGCATTGCACTGATAGCAATGTCATAGGCACTCCTTGCCTTTTGAGGCTCACCCAGGGCCACATACATATCGCCACGCATCAGCCCTGCCTCAGCAAGCTGTTCAGCGCTAGCCGCTTCTGGCAAAGAAAGGTATTTTAGAGCGTCATCAAACTCACTTTGGAGGATAGAGGCCTGCGCCAATAGCAGGGATATCTCTGCACCGCTTCCACCAAGTCGTTGGACATGAAGCAACTCTTTTTCTGCACCATTGCCATCCCCTTGCTGCAGATAAAGCTCCCCCAGCAAGCGCCTTGCATTTCTGTTTTCAGGGGAGTCCTGCAGGGTTGATTTCAACTTGATCATCGCGGTACGCGCATCATTATTTTTCAAACCCTGACCAGCGCTGTTCAGCTGCGCCTCTTCATCAAGATCAAGACCAACATCACACCCCACTACAAAAAATAGAGTCACTAAAATAACTAGATGCTTATATAGATTCATACCCCCCCCTTTTTTCTCTGACCTGACCTGCGCTCCCGGGCAAAATTCAAACGTACATACATGCACTTACCTTGAAACCAACCAGCAAAACACGACTCACCCTTACTCAAAGTCATACTTTTTCATCATAGCGTAAAGCGTTGGACGGCTAACACCAAGCTCTGCCGCAGCCTGGCTGATATTGCCACCAAATTGAGATAAAACCCTTGTTAACAGCTGCCTCTCTAACGTTTCTTTCGCTTGTTTCAAGTTGACTGAATCAATGCCTGCCAATTCAGCAGGCATCACCGCCAGTTCAAGCGCTTGAGCCGAGATTTTATCGCCATCCTCAAGAATCACCGCTCGTTTTATTTTATTTTCAAGCTCTCGAATATTTCCAGGCCACTCATAGCATTCAATGGCTGCAACCGCTTCTTTGGTAAAACCACTCACGCGCCTTTTCATTTTTTCTGCGTATCGATCAAGAAACACCCGGGCAATAACAACCGCATCACCTGGTCGATCCCTGAGCGCAGGAATATCTATCACGATCTCACTTATTCGATAATACAAATCTTCGCGAAACGTCTCTTGTTCCATTTTTAATTTCAAATTCTGGTGCGTCGCACAAATCACTCGAACATCAACAGGGACTTCTTTTCTACCACCTAAGCGCTCTACTATCCTCTCTTGCAAAAAACGTAGCAGCTTTGCCTGCAGTGGCTGTGGTAAGTCACCTACCTCGTCCAGAAAGAGCGTACCTTGATTTGCATGCTCAATTTTACCAATCGTTAGCTTTGTTGCCCCGGTAAAGGCACCTTTTTCATAACCAAACAACTCACTTTCTAACAAATTTTCAGGAATCGCGGCACAGTTGATCGCCACAAAACGCTGCTCGGCTCTATCACTCAAATCATGCAAAGCCCTGGCAACCAGCTCTTTACCCGTACCACTCTCCCCCATCACCAGAGTAGTAACGTCTGTTGGTGCCACACGCTCTACCATCTTACAGACATCTATCATTTGCGAACTGGTCGCGATGATTCCAGCCAATGAGGAGGTACGACTGTTTTTAGAGAGCGCACGGTTCTCTTCTTCCAACTCAGAAAGATTAATCGCTCGCTGAATAATCAGCCTTAAGGCATCTTCATCAAACGGTTTTTGACAATAATCATACGCGCCCAATTTAATTGCTCTAAGCGCATTTTCTTTATCATCATTACTCGTTAACATAATCACCTTGGTATTTGGCGATTCCTCCCTGATTGAGACCAAGGTTTCAAAACCTTCTGCCACCCCTGACGCATCAGGTGGCAAGCCTAAATCAAGCGTGATCACACATGGTGAATGAGACTTGAGCTTTTTCATCGCCTCAATACGGTCACCCGCGATAATGACCTCAAAATCCCCGGACAGCGCCCACTTAAGCTGTTTTTGAAGTCCAAGGTCATCTTCTACGATCAAAAGTTTATTCATCTATAATCATTCACCAGTTGCCTATCACACCATTCTGAGACCTTTGCTCGATTGTTCTTTTGTCCTATGACCGCGTTAAAAATGTACTTGATTGGTCATTTATCGCTGTTATAAACTCCCTCATTCCGTGCACTTTTGCCTCGCCTAAAGCGCCTACTGTTGGTGCCAGCGAACAAAATCACGACTCGTGCAAAGGTCTCACTCCATTATTTAACGGCAGGAGAACATGAAATGATGATCCCTTCCCCTCAATACTTTCAACCTCCAGCCTCCCACCAATTTGCAAGATATATTCACGACTTTCATAGGCACCTATCCCCATTCCGGACATGCCCTTAGTCGATACAAAAGGCCGAAATAACCGATCTTTAATAAATGATTCACTCATGCCACTACCCGTATCACTGATGACTATCCGCGTAAAATCACATTCGACAAAGCAGTTAAGCACCACCTCTCCCTCAGAAGCCGTCGCATCCTGGGCATTTTGCACCAGATGCCCAATAATAGTTTCCAGTCTCTCTTTTTCCGCTTCTACAAAAAGATCCTCTGCGGGCATGACATTTAATTGGGGGGCTGGCTGCCCTTGTCGCTTTACGTCAACCACACCAGTAAGCACCTCTTTAAGGTCAATGGGCCGAACTTCTGATTGAAAGTAGCTCTCTTTTCCCGTTCTTAGCTGTGCAATCAGGCGCTCCATCTTTCCGACAGAGTTCCCTATCGTTTCAATCATATCATCAACAAATTCAGGGTTGTGTTTGTGCTTATCAGCATTTCGAACCATCAGAGATAGCTGCGCCACCATATTTTTAATATCATGTATCACGAAAGTCGAAAAACGATTATAGGACTCAAACTGACGTGCATCAATCAAACTCTGGCTCATTTGATACTGCGAAAGCGAGACCGCCGCTTGTCTGCCCGCCGCTTTCAATAAGTCACTATCCTCCCAGTTAAACACCCTTTTACTACGAGGGTGAGAAAACAACACGATCGCAATCAAACGCTCCCCATCGAGAAGTGGCACAATCAACCACCCCTGACGACCAACAAGCATCCACTCTGGAAATACAAGCCCATGATATAAGGCTGGTTTTTCTATTAATTCATCAATATTAACAACCCACTCGGTCTCTTCAAGAAATAGGATTATATCTTCACCAGATGCGATCAACTTTTCAGGGTAGTCAACCATACCTACCCTGGCTTGCGGCTGATACCCAGCTTCGGACGCAACCCACAACACCCCCTCTGGACTGTCAACAATCTCTAAAAGGGCCCGCAATAACGGTACATAAATATCACCTTCCGTGCCTACAGGTGCAGACAGTGTTTTGGTGAAACCGAGCCACTCTTCACGGTAGTCGTATTTATAATTAAAAAAATGTTTATTAATAAAAACACGCAAACGAGAACGAAAACGACCAGAGAGTAATATAACCACCAGCAACAAAATCGAGCCAAAAAGAAAAAATACCTGAAAGGCCCGCCCCCAGTCCCCACCAAAGATCTGAATGTAATAGCCACCAGCGGCCATCACTAACAAATAAATTCCAACAGATAACAATGCAACGGAATGGAAGACTACTCCCCTGGAAATAAAAAGATCAAATGACCATGTCGGATTCCTTATCACAAATATGGCAATCAATGGCACCAACAACACAGCTGCATAGCCACGCACCAGCCATATAACAGCATCAAAATGGCCAAACAATAACGCATCTGCATGCATATAGAAGTTATATGCGAACAGCCCCCCTGCCCCAATCACAAAAAACTTTATCGCCCAACGCTGCTCTTCCTTTGTGTTCCGATAAATCTGCTCAACCAGCACCAAGCCAAGCACGGATAGCGCCACAAAACCAACCAGAAATGCCTGTAACAGCCCATCGCTCAATGGCAAAAAAAAGATTGATGCCAGCAATACAAGCTCATACGTCACTAATAAGAACAAACTAATCGCAAAAACTCTATTTTTGCGGGTCAAGAATGAGCCCGGCTCCATTGCTGTCATCTTGACCATCACTACCAACCAGGAGGTCATCATCAGAAGTTCCATGACGAGCATCAACCATGACATGCCATCAATATTCAAATATGCATTGAATGCAGATACAATCGCCCACAAGGAACTGATCGTGATAGGAACTAACAGGTAGATACCTTGCGAGCGCTTACGCCAGCCAGTTAGCAGTATCAAGCATAAAATAGAGAAGGCTATTCCGGCCAGACCATAACCTAGCGCGCCCATTCCATGTGCCAGCGTCAACATCGCGCGCGAATCCGCCAGGTTCTCTTTATCAAGGAAAAAACCAATATGCAGGCATGAAATAAAAGCTCACAACGCAACCAAAATGCCCTCGAAAGAATGACATTCAACGCCCGCCCTTCCCCCATAGCACCGCACCTGCCGTCTGAAATAAAATAACCAGGTCAAGAAACAGGCTATAGTTTTTCACATAATAGAGGTCAAACTGCAATTTCTCATAAGAATCCTTCTCAGAATCCCCATATGGGTAACAAATCTGCGCCCACCCCGTTATCCCGGGCTTAACTCGATGCCGCTCAGAATAATAATCAATACTCTCTGATAACTGCTCTACAAAAACAGGACGCTCAGGTCTTGGCCCGACAAAGCTCATATCACCTCGCAACACATTCACTATTTGTGGTAACTCATCGATTCTTAATTTTCGAATAATTCCACCCACTCGAGTAATACGATTATCGTTTTTAGATGCCCATTGCGCTTGCCCATCACCCTCAGCATCCACTCGCATACTACGAAATTTCAGCACCTGAAATAACTTCCAGTTTTCCCCTACCCTCACCTGGCGATACAGTATTGGGCCTCGATCTTCAAGAAAAATCACAATCACCGTCACCACAATAACGGGTAGTGACATCAGCAACAGCAGCAGGCTTGCAACAATATCAAAGATTCGTTTTGAATAGACGCGTAGCGCCCCATATTTAAAGCCATCAGAAAACACCAGCCAACTTGGATTCAGGATATCAATCACTATCTTGCCTGTTTGACGCTCAAAAAAAGTGAGCAGATCGACTACCTCAACACCACTCATACGACAATCAACAATTTCATGCATCGGAAAACTTTTGCGCCGATCCTCAATCGCCACCACTATCTCATCAATTCGATACTTTAAAGATAATTCTAACAATGTTATATCATGCAATATCACGTTCTCTTCAATCGTAGCGCGCTCCCCAGGGAATTTCACATAACCAACAATAGTGAATCCACGCTGATCTGTTTTGCGCCGCAAAAGCTTGTTAATCGCCTCGGCTCGAGAGCCGACCCCCAACACCAAAATCCGCCGATTTCCGACCTCCTCATCTGCATAGCGAACAAAGGTAATACGCGCGGCTATAATACAGACCAATGCGAAAAAAAAAGATAAAATGAATTCACCTCGACCTAAAGTCGCGCCTGGGAAAATATAGTAAACGATGCTCAATAACATAAAACCAAGCACCAGGCCTGCGGCAACGCGAACCAATGCGCCTTCCACCCCTTCCCGCATGTGACGCTGATACAACCCCATAAAGGTCATCGTACTCAGCATCACCGTAGAAAACAGCAATGCCTGTCCGAATAGACCAAGACCATAACCAAGTGACGTATCGCTATCCCAATAGCGCAGCGACACTCCGAGGTAGACCGATAATATTAGAATCAAGGCCTCAATCGCACCCAGCAAAACAAATACTGTTGGTATATAGTGTCGAAATATTCTTACCATATTAAATCACTTATCATTCGATTAGCCTTAAAAACAGCTGTGTCGGCAGTATTGACTCAAGCTTTATATCGCAGCGTACCCCCTTGCAGAGCAGCCCACTCATCAATACAAACAATACCTTTAAAGAGCAATACGTTACATTTGACACGACTAAATTCATTCAGGCACGATTAAATTCAGCTAAATTCGTGCCTATTACCTTACTGATGTAATATCATAGCACTATTAATATTATTTTTTACCCATCAAAATAACACTCGGGGTTCACTCTATAATGAAAGTCACTATTTTTGGATCTGGCTATGTTGGTCTGGTCACAGGGGCTTGCCTTGCGGAAGTAGGCAATGAAGTCATCTGCGTTGATATCGACTCAAAAAAGATTGAAATGCTAAATCGAGGTGAAATACCGATATACGAACCAGGGCTAGAAAAAATAGTCCACAATAATACCAGTGCCGGCAGGCTGTCATTTACCACCGACATAGACGCTGGCGTATCCCATGGTCTCTTTCAGTTTATTGCCGTCGGCACCCCGCCCGATGAAGATGGCTCTGCTGATCTACAATATGTCAGAGCGGTTGCCAACAGCATTGGTGAACACATGGACGAATATCGGGTCATCATCAATAAATCAACTGTTCCCGTTGGCACTGCAGACAAAGTACATGAAACAGTCATAAGCGCACTCGAAAAACGAGGTTTAAATATTGATTTTGATGTCGTATCAAACCCTGAATTCCTCAAAGAAGGTGCTGCTATTGATGATTTTATGAAACCAGACCGGATTGTGATCGGCACCGACAATCCACGCACTACCGAACTACTGCGCGCGCTCTACACACCATTCAACCGAAACCATGATCGGCTCGTCGTAATGGATATTCGCTCTGCAGAACTCACAAAATATGCAGCTAACGCCATGTTGGCGACTAAAATCAGCTTTATGAATGAACTCTCGAATATGGCTGAACGCCTTGGCGCTGATATCGAACAGGTTCGCCTTGGTATTGGTTCAGACCCACGTATTGGCTATCACTTTATCTATCCTGGCTGCGGCTATGGAGGCTCATGTTTTCCCAAGGACGTACAGGCACTTGAGCGCACCGCCAATGAAATCGGCTACGATGCTCCGCTTTTACAGGCTGTCGAGACAGTCAACAATCGTCAAAAAAACGTACTATTTCAGAAAGTCGAGCGACACTTTAATAGCAACTTGAAGGAAAAAACCTTTGCTATATGGGGACTCGCCTTTAAACCAAAAACCGACGACATGCGTGCAGCACCAAGTCGAACCCTGATGGAAGCATTATGGGAAGCCGGCGCTAAAATACAAGCCTATGATCCGGAAGCAATGCAGGAGACGCAACGAATTTATGGGGAGCGCTCAGACCTGATACTTTGCGAGGATGCAAACAGCACCCTATCAGGTGCCGACGCCTTGATTATCGTCACCGAATGGCAAGCATTTCGCAGCCCTGATTTTGAGTTCATCAAGCGCCAGCTAAAATCGCCCATCATCTTTGATGGACGCAACATCTATGACCCAAAAACACTAAATAGCCTGGGTATCACGTACTATGCCATCGGGCGTAAATAACCAACACATAAGGCACCTCTATGCTAACACAAGACAAGGTAAAAATAGGCATGATTGGTCTCGGCTACGTCGGTCTGCCACTTGCCGTCGAGTTTGGGAAAATCATGCCGGTTATCGGATTAGATATTATTCCAGAACGTATTGACGAGCTAAAGAGAGGCAAAGATAGCTCTCTTGAAGTGACGCCAGACGAATTAGCTAAAGCGACACAGCTAACATTTACCTGCGATCCAGAAGAGTTGAAGGACTGTAACGTCTACATTATCACCGTACCCACACCAATTGATAACCATAAGCGTCCCGATCTATCACCACTAGAGAGCGCAAGCCGGACCATTGGAAAAATAATTTCTAAAGGTGATGTCGTCATTTATGAATCAACGGTATACCCTGGCGCGACAGAAGAGGTCTGCATTCCACTCCTGGAACAAGCATCAGGGCTAACCTTCAATGAAGATTTCTTCGCAGGTTATAGCCCTGAGCGAATCAATCCAGGAGACAAAGAGCACCGAGTGACCAATATACTGAAGGTAACATCCGGATCTACGCCTGAAATAGCCGACTTTGTCGATGACCTATACAAGACAGTGATCACAGCAGGCACACACAAGGCTAGCTCCATTAAAGTAGCAGAGGCCTCTAAAGTGATCGAAAACACCCAGCGAGATGTCAATATTGGGTTGATTAATGAGTTAGCCCAAATCTTTGCCCACCTCGGCATAGACACTCAGGAGGTACTCGAAGCAGCCGGTACCAAATGGAACTTCCTGCCCTTTCGTCCTGGATTAGTCGGTGGCCACTGCATTGGTGTTGACCCTTATTATCTTGTCCATAAGGCTCAGGAAGTGGGTTACACACCCACCATCATCCCGGCAACCCGCGCATTGAATGACAACATGGGGCAATACGTCGCACAAAGGGTCATTCGTTTGATGGCACAGCACAGGCGTTCTATTGTCGGTGCTACTGTCCTGTTACTCGGCTTCACCTTCAAGGAAAACTGCCCTGACCTACGTAATACCAGGGTCATCGATATCATGGAAGAGCTGAAGGTCTATCATGCCAATATTTCAGTTTATGATCCCTGGATCGATTCTGATGAGGCAAAACATGAATACAACATCACCCTTGAGAAAACCTTATCCCCTAATACTTACGATGCCATTATCATTGCGGTAGCCCATGATGAATTCAAAGCAATGGGGATCAAAAAGATTAGAGCATTATGCAAACCAGGCGCGGTCATCTTTGATGCGAAATACCTTTTTACAGCTAATGAGACTGATGGACGGCTATAACAAAATAGCGCCGCACAAGGAGAATTCATGCGTATACTTGTCACAGGAACTGCTGGCTTTATTGGCTCCTATGTCGCTCAAGCCCTGTTAAAACAGGGTGATGAGGTCATTGGGGTTGATAACCTTAATAACTACTATGATGTATCACTAAAAGAAGACCGACTCTCACCACTCAACCAGCATACGAACTTCACCGATATCAGAGCAGACCTCGCAGATCGAGATCGCATTGATCAAATTTTCCAGGAACACCAACCAGAACGTGTCGTCCATTTAGCCGCACAAGCAGGGGTACGGTACTCGCTTCAGAATCCCCATGCCTACGCTGACAGTAACTTAAGTGGCATGCTAAATATACTGGAAGGCTGTCGGAATTACGGGGTTAAACATCTGGTATACGCCTCCAGTAGCTCGGTTTATGGGGCCAATACAGAAATGCCTTTCTCTATTCATCACAATGTCGACCACCCGGTCAGCCTATATGCCGCCACTAAAAAAGCAAACGAACTAATGGCACATAGTTATAGCAATCTTTATAACATTCCAACCACGGGCTTGAGGTTCTTTACCGTTTACGGCCCATGGGGCAGGCCTGATATGGCTTACTTCTCCTTCACCAAAAAGATCCTGGCAAAAGAGCCCATCGATGTCTTTAACTTTGGCAAGTGTCAACGCGATTTCACCTATATTGATGACATCGTTGAAGGCGTTATTCGAACGCTTAATCACATCGCGACCCCAAACCCGGCATGGTCAAGTGACACGCCCGACACTGGCACTAGTTACGCCCCCTATCGAATCTATAACATAGGAAACAACCAGCCAGTTGAACTATTACGATTCATTGAAGTCATCGAAAATTACCTTGGCATCAAGGCCGAGAAAAACTTACTGCCGTTACAACCCGGCGACGTCCCGGCCACTTATGCCGACATTGATGACCTGGTAAACGATGTCGGCTTTAAACCTGCCACCACCATTGAAGATGGCATTGCGAATTTTATTTCGTGGTACCAAGACTATTACAAAATTTAAACTGGAATATTAAAAAACATGATCACAAAAGCAGTCATCCCTGTCGCCGGACTCGGTACACGCATGCTACCAGCAACCAAAGCCATCCCTAAAGAGATGCTTCCCCTGGTTGATAAACCACTGATTCAATACATCGTCAACGAATGCATTGATGCCGGCATTAAAGAAATTGTACTGGTCACCCACTCATCAAAAAATGCCATTGAAAATCACTTTGATAAATCTTTTGAGCTGGAAACAACGCTTGAGAAAAAGGTTAAAAGAGAGTTGCTAAAAGAGATTCAAACCATCTGCCCTAAAGAGATCACTATCATGCACGTCCGCCAGGGTCAGGCAAAAGGGCTGGGGCATGCAGTAGCCACCGCCCGACCACTCATCGGTGACAAGCCATTTATTGTTGTGCTGCCAGATGTATTGATCGATGAAGCATCATGCGACCTTAAAAGTGAAAACCTTGCGGCAATGATCAAGCGTTTTGCAAAGACTCAAACCAGCCAGATAATGGTTGAACCTGTCCCATCAGAGCAGGTATCGAGCTACGGTGTTGTCGATTGTGGTGGTAAAACAGTATTAGCAGGTGAATCAGCAGCAATGAGCAAAGTCGTTGAAAAACCTAAAATAGAAGACGCGCCTTCTAATCTTGCGGTTGTCGGTCGTTATGTGCTGTCATCAAAAATATGGGATTTACTGGAAAATACCGCGCCGGGTGCTGGTGATGAAATTCAATTAACAGATGCGATCGCCAGTTTGATCGAGCTGGAGACGGTGGAAGCCTTTCATATGACAGGGAAATCTCATGATTGTGGCTCAAAAATTGGTTACATGAAGGCCTTTGTTGAGTATGGCATAAGGCACCCTGAAAATGGCAAGGAATTCAGCGAGTACCTCGCCTCAATAAACCGCTAGAAAACATGCCTGGCTGAATAAAAAAAGCCCCGAGCTGCGAAACAGCTCGGGGTTTTTTTATGGCATCCAATCAATTTTATTTGTAATAGCTGATCATCTGCTCAAGCGACTTGGCTTCAATTTTTGACGCCTGTCCTTCACAACCAAACGCCTCAAAACGCGCCTTACAAATATCAGACATCGCGGCAGTCGATTCTTTCAGGAACTTACGTGGATCAAAGTTAGCAGTATTTTCAGCCAGGAACTTACGCACCGCAC
>QIJH01000231.1 GCA_003232725.1 Chromatiaceae bacterium
TGATTCTTGCCAATTAACTCATCACGATTAAATTGACTAACATCACATAACTTATCGTTTGCATAAGTAATGAGCCCCTTACTATCAGCAATACTGACAATAGAGTGCTGATCAAGTGCAAACTTTTGGTAATTGAGATCCCGCACTGTACGGCGTAGTTTTATTGCGCTAATTTTCAACTTCCACATAATGAATGCGACATAAATTAAAAGAGCGACCGTAATAAGATAAAGGTATAGACGATAAATATTAGTTCGGTACACTAACGCTTCATGATTATGGTTATAGCGTGCAGATAATAGATCTACCTTGCGCGCCATCAAAGGTGAAGTTAAATTTAGCATCATCGCATCAACCACCTGTTTTTCATCCACCACAACCTTGACATGCTGAATCAAGCGCAGTATGTCTTCCTGCAATAGCAGTGGAAAATGGGGAATATTATCCGTAACAAGCTCATAATCATCAATCACATGAAGGCGCAGCCCTGCGTTCGCATTAGTATTAGAACTGAGCACATCCCTTACCATATCACTCAGCATTATCACTACTGACATTTCAGCATCATGCGCTACCATCTTCGCCATCAATTGATCCATAAGAGCAGGTATATAATGCATTGAGTTTCTCAAAACTGAATTATGCGTTTTAAATGACTCCAGCTCCTCTTCCTTAACACTGATGATCCCTTGTATCTCATCAAGGTACTGGTCGATATCTACATCACCTTGATGGTAAATACCGTATGTCCCTGCTGTTATCTCGGCATGCTTCTCCCTTAGTTTCTGCATCCATAAAACTAACGGATCATAGTGCGACAGCAGCTCGTTACGCGAACGAAGCACATCACGACTAAGATTGGCATCAAGCTGCCGTAGGTGAGATAAGTTATTTAATATTGAGTTATAACTTTTCCCTTCGATCGCTTGCGTCTTAATATAGAGAAAGGTCATCAACAGCACTGCAATAACAGCAACGATCAGCTGTTTCATATTAGATGAGTTCATCACTCATCCCCATGCAGAGTCCCACTCAAAGAGTGGAGAAACTTCACAATTAACTGCGCGTCATCAAGCGGAATAGGGCGTCCTAGTTGAAAAGTAGCCATCACCATCACAGCCTGCTCAAGTGTAGCGGCACTGCCATCGTGGAAGTATGGCGCTGTCAAAGCCACATTACGTAGGCTTGGCACTCGGAAACGGTATTTATCATCCTCATGATTCGTCACATTAAAACGCCCGAGATCAGCCTCTAGTATTACTTTTCGGTCCGCAAAAAAATCACCCATCACACCAAACAGCTGGAACATATTACCACCTACATTACCGCCTTGATGGCAGGCAATGCAGCCATACGATTTAAATAGCTGATAACCATTTCGCTGCTCAATGCTGAGCGCCTGCTCATCGCCAAACAGAAAACGGTCAAACGCAGCATTGGGAGTGACTAAGGAGCGTTCAAATTCAACAAGCGCGTCAATCACATGTTCTTTTTGAATACGGTTTGATGGATAAAGCTGAGAAAATAACGGCTGGTATTCAGAAATAGAAGTAAGCGCGCTCAACACCTCATGCCACTCGCCACCCAGTTCAGTCAGGCTTGTAACAGACTCATCCACCTGCGCTTCAAGCGTCGTAGCTCGACCATCCCAGTACCACCTGAAATTATTAGCACTATTATAAATACTAGGCGTATTAATTTGTCCACGAGATGCATCACCTGCAATCGCATGAGACTCGCCATCAACACCGCCACGATTTAGCGTATGACAGGTATCACATGAAACATCACCGCCAGGTGAAAGACGCTTATCCTGAAACAGCTTACGCCCCAGCGCCACCTTGTCGTGATTGAGAGCTCGCGGTTTCGCTACCGGCTGCAACGGCTCATGAATGAGCATCTGTACTGGCAACTGCGAAATATAAAAAGGGTCTGCATGATTGATTGTTGGAACGACATCATTTTCGTCATCATAAGCGAAATTCTCCAACACCCAGGGCAAGGATATGAGAAAAAATAACAGCAACACACCATAGACAACATTATTTTTCATGTATTACGCCCAACCTCCTAAACATCAGCACAAGAGGCCAGCAGTCAATGCAGATTGATCATAACCACACTAACCGCTGTCTACCAGATAAAACAACTGCAATAGAACTTACAACTTCCTCGCAGCGATACGAAGGCGCAGTGCATTCAACTTAATAAACCCTTCCGCATCCTGCTGATTATAACTGCCAGCATCATCTTCAAAAGTTGCAATATTGGCATCAAATAGACTATCTGACTGTGATTGACGCCCCACTACAACCACATTGCCTTTGTAAAGCTTAATACGTACAACACCATTTACACGCTGCTGAGAAGCATCAATCATCGCCTGCATCATTTCACGCTCAGGGCTCCACCAGTAACCGTTATAAATCAATGTTGCATAACGTGGCATCAACTCATCTTTCAAGTGCGCCACTTCACGATCCAGCGTGATCGATTCAATCGCACGATGTGCCTTCAACATAATCGTTCCGGCTGGTGTTTCATAACAGCCTCGAGACTTCATGCCTACATAACGGTTTTCAACAATATCATCACGACCCACACCATTTTCACCACCAACCCTATTCAGGTAACGCATCACTTCAGCTGCGCTCATCTCACTGCCATCGATCGCAACGATATCACCCGATTTATAAGTTAGTTCTAGAGAGAGCGTCTGGTCAGGCGCCTGCTCAGGACTCACTGTCCAGCGCCACATATCTGCCTCTGGTTCAACCCACGGGTCTTCCAGGATATCGCCTTCATAAGAGATATGCAGCAAATTAGCATCCATCGAATACGGTGATTTTTTACCGCGCTTCTGCTCAACAGCAATGTTATGTTGCTCAGCATAGGTCATCAACTTTTTACGAGAATTAAGATCCCATTCACGCCATGGCGCAATGATCCGAACATCCGGTTTCAGCGCATAGGCACCCAACTCAAAGCGTACCTGGTCATTTCCTTTACCCGTTGCGCCATGCGAGACCGCATCGGCACCCGTCTCATTCGCAATTTCAATAAGGCGCTTGGCAATCAGTGGTCGCGCAATCGATGTGCCTAACAGGTACTCCCCTTCATAAATGGCATTGGCACGAAACATCGGGAAGACATAGTCTCGTGCATACTCTTCACAAAGGTCCTCAATATAGATCTCTTTGATCCCCATCGCCTCAGCCTTAAGGCGTGCAGGCTCAACCTCTTCACCCTGACCAATATCAGCGGTAAAAGTCACCACTTCGCAGTGATATTCATCCTGCAGCCATTTGGCGATAATGGATGTATCAAGGCCACCGGAATAGGCCAGTACAACTTTTTTGACATCTGTGTGTGGCATTCAAATTAATCCTATAAATAAATATGGCATCTCCAATGGGAATTATAGCGCAAATGGCGTTAAACAGCCGGAAAATAACATTTTTGCAACTTAATTCTCGCTAATAACCCGCTTCATAACATGAAGACAATTACTCCATAGAAACAGATTGCCGCAAACGCGCGCACCATCGCTGCAACATAACGTTGGAGAAAACAGCACCAAACGATAGCAATATCATGCGATAGATCCACTGACGCTCAACCTTACAGACAACCCCGGCATCCAGCCAGTTCGACTGTTGTGATAGCTGTGCCAGCGTTTTAAGCCCGATTAACATTGGCCATAACGCCGCTAGCCGCAGGCGTACACAACGCCGCGGCAGTGCCACCACATACGCCTCTGCTGCGCCGTAGTGCGCTAGTGCGTGCAGAATCCCCTTAATTAACAGCGGATGTGCAGCAGCGCTATTAGCAACATTCATTAAATCATTCGGCGTCAACGCCACCTCATCTAGCCATGATTGTGGCAGATAACAGCGCCCAATACGAAGATCACGCGGCACATCTCGCAGGATATTGGTTAACTGCAACCCTTTACCAAAACGAACACCCAATTGTGAATAATACAGCTGATCTGACTGCCAACATTGAAGTGAGTCAATATGGGCGATCGAAATATCAGTCCAGAATTCCCCCACACATCCAGCCACCAGGTAGGTGTAACGATCAAGTTGATCACCACACTCAAGCGCAGTCACAACCTCGCCACTATTTTTCGCTACGGGAAAGTTTTCGAGGTCGCTGACCATTCCTTCGATTAAGATTAATACAACCTTACGAATCTTCGCTCTATCCGGTGTTATTTGCCGCAGCAACAACTCAAACAACGGCGATAACATCGCCAGCAGTTCATTTTCAAAGGCATGCTCAAGCTGCCCTGTAAAGCCTATCTGCAAACGTTCCAATATTGCATGAGATGGCATATCGAACTGCAGTTGTCCGCGCAGATGATTTAGCGCATCACAACGCCTATCCACAGAAACTATCTCCGTATCAGCAATGGTATCAGCGGCTCGCGCCAACAAATAGGCGACACTAATCGGCTCTCGTAACGGCAATGGCAACACCCGTAAAGTGAGATAAAAACTACGCGATACGCCTTGTAACAAATCCGTCAATAAATAGTTTCGTTGTACATCGTCAAGCGATCCAGGTAGCAATGAGGCTGATTCAGGCGGCATCGACTCCTCCTTCTACAATACCCGGCAGTAGATCTGCAAAGATGAAACGGTGGAATTCGCCATTCTCGCCACACGAATCAACATCATCGGATAACTCATCAAACAACGAACGATCAAACTCATTTTGTTGGCGTAAGACATGCAGTATCCATGCACTATTTTTACCACTGCTCCAGTAGAACAGCACTCTTTTTTTCATTCTGTTAGTTTCCCTAATAGCAAGCCGGTTCTAATCATACATTGAATAACTACTTGCCCGCTCTCACCAACCCACCAAGCCCCCGCTGTTCCAGTTTCTGCTCAAGATAATCGCGTATCGTCGCAGCATCATCATACTGCAAAGCCTCGTCCAACACTCGGCGCGCATCTTTCACGGTAAAACTCCGTATCACAGATTTCACCCGCGGCATACTTGCAGCGCTCATACTCAAACCACTCACCCCCATCCCTAACAACAATAATGTCGCCACAGGATCACCTGCCACTTCGCCACAGATACTCACCGGTTTCCCGGCAAGACTTGCTGCCGAAACAATTTGAATCAGCGCCCGCAGTACCGCCGGATGCAACGAGTCATAAAGCGCTGCTACCCGTGGATTATTTCGATCAACAGCCAGCAAATATTGTGTAAGGTCATTGGTGCCGACCGAAAAAAAGTCAACGCGCGAGGCGAGTACCTCTATCTGATAAATCACCGACGGCACCTCCACCATAATTCCAACTTGCGGCATCACCACCGGTTCACCCGCCACCAGCAACTCTTGATGCGCACGTCCGATAAGCTGCAATGCACGATCAACTTCAGCCACATTGCTGATCATTGGCAACATCAAATGAAGGTTATTCAAACCAATATTGGCACGCATCATTGCACGTAACTGAACCAGAAAAATTTCAGGGTGATCGAGCATGATACGAATACCACGCCAACCTAAAAAAGGATTCTCTTCCTCAATCGGAAAATAGGAGAGCGCCTTATCACCACCCACATCCAGTGTCCGTAGCGTTACTGGCCGCGGCACAAACCCTTCCAATACCTCTCGATAGATAGCACGCTGCTCTTCCTCACCAGGAAAACGCTCACGAATCATGAAAGGGAATTCGGTGCGATAAAGCCCAATGCCCTCCGCACCACTTTCAACCGAGGGGCCAATGTCTGACAACAAACCTGTATTGGCATAAAGCGGCAAATGCAGCCCGTCAAGTGTTTCCGAGGGTAGCTCACGTAACCCTTCCAACCCCGCAACCAGTTCCTCTTCCTCTTGCGCTAGCCGAGCATATTCATCCCGCACCGCCTGTGATGGCGAAACAAAAATGCGCCCACGGTAACCATCCACCACTACCTCGCAACCATCGGTACGCGCCACCGGCAAATCATCCGCCCCGACTACTGCGGGTACACCCATCGCATGCGCCAGAATTGCGACATGTGACGAACTTGAACCACGCGCAGAGACAATCCCGGCCAAGCGTTCTCGCGGCACCTCTGCCAACATCGTGACAGAAATATCATCGCCCACCAAAATGGTTCGCGCCGGATAATCCGGCGAACGACGCACTTCATTTTGCAGATGCGCCAAAATACGCCGTCCGAGGTCGCGTACGTCATCTGCGCGCTCTCGCAAATAAGGGTCATCCATCGATTCAAACAGCTGCGCCTGCTCATTGATCGTATCTCGCCAGGCACCCGGAGCCCAACTGCCTTTATGAATACGTTCAATCGTCTTTTCAACCAACGTATCACTATTCAACATCAGCAAGTAAGCCTCAAACAACGCCCGGCTTTCAGCCCCCAACTGTGGGTGTATCGACGCCTCAAGTGCTTTAATATTAGCACGCACAGCCGTCAGTGCCTGTTCAAAAGCAAAAACCTCCGTCGCCGTATCTTTGGTTTTTCGATGCGGCACCGCATCAAGGTCCGCCACCGGATAGACCACCACAGCAGTCCCAATACCGACCCCAGGTGCACCCGGCAACGCAATAATCGGACGATTATCTTTACCACCAGATGCATCCGTAAAGGGTTGAATCTCACCACGCGCATCGGCATGCGCAATCGCACCCGCCAACTGCGCCGCGATGGTCAGCAAAAACGACACTTCATTTTCATCGAAACAACGCAGGCTGCGTTGCCTCACCACCAGCACCCCCATCACCTTACGGCGATGGATCATCGGCACACCTAAAAAACCATGGAAAGAGGCCTCACCAGTCTTTGCAATAAGACGATACCGTGGGTGGTCTGGTGCGTTATCGAGATTAAGCAGTTCTTCCGTCTCACCCACAAGACTCACCAGCCCTTCACCCAGCTTAAACCTAACAGTGCCTATCGATTCTGGATTCAAACCATCACTGGCCATCAAGACATACTGTTGTAAGCCTTGATCAAATAGATAGACCGAGCAAACGTCAGCCGACATCGACTGCTTTACCCGCGTCACAATAATAGAAGAAGCCTGCGCAAGGTCCTGCGCGGCATTTACTTCCTGTACAATGCGTCGTAACGTTATCAACATCACGCCACCTTAACAGAGGCCATCTAAAAAAATAACCACAGCAGTGCTACCACATCCAGGATCTAGCCTGTACTACGAGCGATTACCAACGGTTCAAGCTCGGCCAATGCATGTTCATAGACACCACGTTTAAAAGAGACAACTTCTTCTAATGGATCCCAATAATCGACCCAGCGCCAGTGATCAAATTCAGGTTCATCAGAAACATCCAACCTCACATCACTCTCATCACCTTTCAGCTCAAGCAAAAACCAGATCTGTTTTTGCCCAATACACACTGGCTTGCTTTGATGGCGAATCAACGCTTTGGGCAGACGATAGCGCAACCAGTCGTTAGTACGACCGAGAATGGAGACGTGCGCGGGTTCTAGACCAACTTCCTCTCGGAGCTCCCGATACATCGCCTCCTCCGGGGATTCATCAGACTGGATACCGCCCTGTGGAAATTGCCACGCCTCCTCACCAATGCGGCGAGCCCACAGTAGCTTACCAGCCTGATTATTCAGGATAATGCCTACATTAGCTCTGTATCCGTCAAGATCGATCACTAGCCAGGCTCCATAAAGTTTCTATAATTGTGATGATTGTCACATAAACAGGGCTTTAGCTGCAAACAAAACACTGATATTGTTGAATGTAATGCCTAAAATAACCACCTATCCACCCCAACTGTAAAGAGTAGAGCCTAGAAACATGAGCTTGGTCATTTTTGATCTGGATAACACCCTGATTGGTGGAGATAGCGACTATCTCTGGAGTCAATTCCTCACTGAAGAGGGCATTGTCGGGCCTGAGCATCAACGTGAAAACCAACGTTTTTATGATGAATATGTCGCCGGCACGCTCGACATTAACGAATTCCTCACCTTTCAGCTGGCACCACTCGCTCAACACGAGATGAAGACATTATTTAACTGGCGCGAACGCTTTCTCAACGAAAAGATAGCGCCCATCATGCTGCCATCCGCTGAGAAACTAATCAAAAAACACCACAACAAAGGAGAGACGTTACTCATCATCACCGCCACCAACAGCTTTGTGACCGCACCAATTGCAAAACGCCTCGGCATTCCCCACCTAATCGCCACTGAACCAGAAATAAGCAACGGCCAGTACACCGGCAAGGTAGCGGGCATCCCCAGTTTTCGGGAAGGAAAGGTAGCACGATTAAACCAGTGGCTAAAAGAGACGGGCCACAACCTGGATAACAGTTGGTTTTATTCTGATTCTCACAATGACCTGTCACTACTGGCATTAGTCACTCATCCAACGGCTGTCGATCCCGATGATACGCTAAAAAAACATGCCTACAATAACAGCTGGCCGGTAATCAGCCTGCGCTGATCAGCCACTGGCAACTATTCAAAGTCTGCCTTATTGGCCGCCTTCATTGCCGCATCTTGCCTGGTGATCAACCCTTTCTGGATTAACTCCTGCAGGTTCTGATCAAGCGTCTGCATTCCCAACCCATGACCGGTTTGAATAGCGGAGTACATCTGTGGGATTTTATTTTCACGAATCAGATTTCGAATCGCCGGCGTGCCAATCATAATCTCATGTGCCGCGATACGACCACCACCTACTTTCTTCAACAGTGTTTGAGAGATCACCGCCTTTAATGATTCCGATAACATCGAACGAATCATCTCTTTTTCAGCTGCCGGGAATACATCGATTATACGATCGATGGTCTTTGCCGCCGAACTGGTATGCAGCGTACCAAATACCAGGTGACCTGTTTCCGCCGCAGATAACGCCAGACCAATCGTTTCAGGATCACGCATCTCGCCCACCAGAATAATATCCGGATCTTCACGCAGGGCTGAACGCAGCGCTTCCGCAAAACCTAACGAATCGCGATGGATTTCGCGCTGATTGACCAAGCATTTTTTACTTTGATGGACAAATTCGATGGGATCTTCAAGCGTCAGGATATGTCCGTACTCAGTGTTGTTTTTATAGTCCATCATCGCTGCTAACGTGGTCGACTTACCCGAACCCGTCGGCCCGGTCACCAGCACAATACCACGCGGAGTATCCGCTATATCACCGAATACCGCTGGCGCGCCCAACTCCTCTAACGATAAAATCGTCGACGGAATGGTACGAAACACAGCACCAACACCACGGTTATGATTAAAAGCATTGACACGAAAACGCGCCAGACCAGGAATCTCAAATGAGAAATCATTTTCCCACTTTTCTTCAAATTCTTTGCGCTGTCCATCATTCATGATGTCATACACCATGTTCTGAACCGTTTTGTTATCTAGCGCGGGTACATTGATGCGACGTATATCGCCATCAACACGAATCATCGGCGGCAACTCGGCTGACAGATGTAAATCCGATGCGTTACTTTTAACGCCAAACGCGAGTAGCTCAGCAATATCCATTCAATTCTCCTCCAGAGATATTCAGTTCAGCGCGATCAAAAGCAGCCGCAAAACAGACAATTCTTTTGCCTGCAGTCACTTAACGGCATTTCCATATACATCTTGAACAACCAGTCATCTCTTCTAATCCCCATGAAAAACAGCAACATTTAGACTGGACTCATCCACATAAATCACTAAAATAGGCGCTACTTATGCCAACCAACATTGCTATCAAAGAGAACATCGCACAAACACGTGAGCGTATCACTGCGGCTGAAAAAAAGTTCAACAGAGCGGCAGGCAGCGTCTCTCTGCTTGCCGTTAGTAAGAGACAACCAGCATCGGCCATTCTAACGGCGCTGGAACAACAACAATTCCATTTCGGGGAAAACTACCTGCAAGAAGCGCTCGATAAAATCGATGCGCTTCAAGAGCAGCCAATCATATGGCATTACATCGGCGCTATTCAATCCAATAAAACAGGCCCAATCGCTACATATTTTGACTGGGTGCATAGCGTCAGCAGTCTCAAAGTGGCCAAAAGGCTGAGCACTCAAAGGCCAAAGACGCTATCCGACCTCAATATCTGCCTACAATTCAATGTCAGCGAAGAGGACAGCAAATCTGGTACAACATTAGAAGAACTCTGTACATTAGCCGCTGACGTTGCCGCCCTGCCACACATCAAGCTGCGTGGGCTAATGGCAATCCCACAAAAAACAGAAACGTTCGAGCAACAACGCGCAATATTTCACACAGTTCAGCAAGCACAACAACACCTCATCGATGCCGGCCACCCATTAGATACATTATCACTAGGGATGTCAGCCGATCTTGAGGCCGCCATCGCAGAGGGCTCAACCATGGTACGTATTGGCACCGCTATTTTTGGACCACGCAAAACGGCTCCTTAATTAGATCTGGGATTAGGTCATGGCGCAGACAACAAAATCCCCGTATATTCCTTAGCTATGAACGAAAAACGATACGCATTTATTGGCGGCGGTAACATGGCGCGCAGTTTGATTGGCGGCATGATCAACGATGGTTGCAACCCGGAACTCATCAGTGTCGCTGATCCCGGCAACGAACAGCGTCAACAGCTCGCTGCCGCCTTTGGCATCAGAACTTACCCATCAAACCTTGAAGCGCTGCAAAAAGTCGATGTAGTTATTCTTGCCGTCAAACCGCAAGTGATCGAAGCAGTCGCCACTGAAATCGCGGCAACCATCCAACAACAACAATGCCCTGTGATCTCCATTGCTGCAGGGATTCGCAGCGACGACCTGGAACGCTGGTTAGGTGGCAATTGTGCGGTTATTCGCACCATGCCCAATACCCCGGCACTGGTGAGCAGCGGCGCTACCGCCCTGTTTGCCAACCAGGCCACCAGCACAGAACAACGTGATCTCGCTGAATTCATCATGCGTGCGGTGGGCCTCACCCTGTGGCTAGATGATGAGCCACTCATGGATGCGGTTACCGCTCTCTCCGGCAGCGGCCCCGCCTATTTCTTTCTATTAATGGAGTCACTCGAGAATGCCGGTGTCAATGCCGGGTTACCACGTGAAACAGCCCGCCTGCTGACCCTGCAAACTGCCTTTGGTGCAGCGAAGATGGCGCTGGAAAGTAGCGATGACAGCGCTACGTTAAGAAAGTGCGTCACCTCACCCGGCGGCACCACTGAACGGGCAATAGCAGTGATGGAGTCAGGCGAATATCAACAACTTATTGATCATGCTGTGCAAGGCGCAAAAAAACGTGCGCAGGAATTAGCAGACATACTAGGAAATAACAACAATGGATAGCTCATACTTTAGTAATCCCGCTCTCTACCTGATTGATGCCCTGTTTGGCCTCTATCTCATTGCCGTCATGCTACGCTTCCTGCTGCAGCTAGTACGCGCCAGCTTTCATAATCCAGTCTGTCAGTTTCTAGTGAAAATAACGAACCCACCGCTGATACCACTGAGACGCATCATCCCCGGCTTTAAAGGCGTCGACATTGCTTCTCTGTTTCTGCTCTTCGTCATTCAACTGGCCGCAATCCTCTTAAAACTACTGATTATCGGAGAATCATTCAGTATTGTGGTCATTATCCCAATCGTCATTGCTGATCTACTATCGCTAACGCTGAATGTATTTATGGTGGCTATTCTTATCCAAGTGGTCTTAAGCTGGGTCGGGCAAGGTGTCCATAACCCAATCACCACCACCATTTTTTCATTGACAGAGCCTGTGTTACGCCCTGTTCGTCGTCTGATACCGCCGCTGGCAGGCATGGATTTATCGCCACTGGTGGTACTCATATCCATCCCTTTAATTAAGATGCTGGTCATCAGTCCAATTTCAAACCTGGGCAGGTTACTAACATAATACGTAACGACTCAGCGAGTAGTCAAAATTAACAGTGGCTGCTCAGATCGCCCATGAAATCTGCCAGTTTCTTTATGCCCTCAGGTGCAAGGCGAAAAATCACCTGTAAATGATCATTTTTTAACGCTGAACGGGTGGAGTTCATGGGTTAGCTGAGTAGTTACCATAATACAAACATTTCAGGGACAGGGAATTTATGCTCTGGCACCAACAGCAGGCGCTTTAGGCGAAGCAAAAGCACACGGAATGAGCGAGTTCTTCTGCTACAAAGGAGTGCTTGAACACGCGTTAACAGCGCCAGTGGATAAAAGCATCATTGTTCAAAAGTTACAAATAAAAACCAACATTTAACTCAATCTATCGGGTTGACTATTCACAGACCAATGAAATAGGGAAGGACAGCATAGTTTTTTGAAAAAAAACTCATGCATAGAGACAAAACTCCGATAGTAGACTGTAACTACAATAAATTTTAGTCATCATTAGTCATGTAAGAGCAGACTGGAAAAGGGAAATATGTCCACAAACGCTTTGGATATCGATGAAACTCTACAGCAAGACCGCTTCAGCAGTCAGATGGAAGCATTTGCTCAGTGGAAAACTGAGCTCGTCCAAACGATTAGGGACTATCAAGAGTGGCTGATTCAGCACGATAAAAGCAGTCCCGAGATCGAACTGCGCATCTTTGATGCACTCAAGGCACTTGACTCAGACAATCTCAACATTGCCTTCGTCGCCGAGTTTTCACGCGGCAAGACTGAGTTAATCAACGCAATATTTTTTGCCAACTATGGCCGCCGCCTACTCCCCTCCGAAGCAGGTCGCACCACCATGTGCCCAACTGAACTCTTTTATGACAAGACAAAAAACCAGTCATTTATTAAGTTGCTACCGATTGAAACACGTCTGAGTGATGCCAGCCTTTCAGAGCTCAAAAATGAAGAGAGCTACTGGACCACGATACCGCTGGATGTAGACTCACCCGAGCAAATGGCAGAGGCCTTTAAAGCAGTCGTTAAAACCAAAGAGGTGTCAATAGACGATGCTGAAAAACTAGGCCTTTACTGCGAAGAACTTCACAACGATAGCGAAGACTCCCCCACCGCTAACAACATCGAAATACCCATGTGGCGCCATGCACTCATCAGCTTTCCACATCCACTCTTAAAGCAAGGGTTGGTTATCCTGGACACACCGGGACTTAACGCACTTGGCAGCGAACCCGAACTGACACTCAATATGCTACCCAGTGCACAGGCTGTTCTGTTCGTTCTTTCAGCCGACACTGGCGTCACCAAAAGTGATCTCGACATGTGGAAAAACCACATCATGGCTTTCCGCAATAAAAAGCAAAGCGGCCTGGTCGCAGTACTAAATAAAATTGATATCCTCTGGGATGAAATGAAAAAACCCGATGAGGTGCTCGCATCTATCGAGGAGCAACGTAAAACAAGCGCATCAATGCTTGGCATTGATGCAAATAGAGTCTATCCCGTGTCGGCGCAAAAAGCGTTACTCGCCAAAACCAAAAAAGATGACAAACTGCTCAAACAAAGTAACCTGCTAGCACTTGAATCACTGCTCGCCAATGAAATCCTGCCAACGAAACAACAGGTCATCTGGGCTAGTATTGTTGAAGGATTAAACCAGTCAATCAACAACACTTATGACCCAATCGCAGGGCAACTGCAAGACATCAATAAACAGCTAGCACAACTCGAAGCACTGCGCGGAAAAAATGAAGATGTCGTTCAACAACTATTACAAAAAGCGAAAGAACAGAAAGTTGCCTACTACGAAAGCGTTAAAAATTTTCAAGCAAGCCGCCGCCGTCTGGCCACCCAGGCTAAAGTCATGTTCAACACCCTTGGCATGGATGCAATCGACGTTATTATTGATAAAACACGTCACGACATGTCGGGCAGCTGGACCACCAACGGCATGAAAAAAGGGATGACACTATTTTTCGAAAGTTCTCGTGAAGCAATGCAAATTGCAGAGCGCCATTCTGATGAAATCCACAAATTGATCGAAGGAATCTATAAAAAATTCCGCGATGAGCATGGTCTCAAAAGTCACGTCGCCCTCAAATTCAACATTCAGCCTCACATTGCCGAACTAGACCAACTGGCAATCAAAGCTGAAGAATTTCGCAACAGCCCCATCTCAACCATGGCAGAACAGAGCTTTGTAGTGAAAAAGTTCTTCATCTCACTAGTCAGCCACGTACGTAATACCTTTGGTAACGCTAATCGCGAAGCGGACGCCTGGCTCAAAGAACTGATTAACCCTCTCGTCATTCAGATACAGGAAAAACGCACCAATATCGATAAATACATGGCGACATTGAGTAAAATTAAAGAATCTAAAAACAATCTGGATGGCCAGCTCAAAATACTGAAAGAAGAGGCATCACAGCTCGAAAAACAGGCAGGTGCACTTGAAGGCATGCGAAAAACCCTGAAAAACTGCACCCCACCAGGCTAATCCGACACCGTTAACTCTTAATCACTGCTCTTTCCAGCCCCTCTCTCTTAATGAGGGGCTTGCTTGCTTATTTATCCAATCAATCATTTACCACCACGACCTCCACTGGGTACAATGAATCCTGAGACCACAGTAAGGATAGTAAAATGCAGGATTTCCAGCGCGATTTTTTTGATTTTGTCATCGAGAGTGGTGTACTCCGTTTTGGTGAGTTCACCCTCAAATCAGGCCGTATTAGCCCATATTTTTTCAACAGCGGGCTATTCAATACCGGTGCATCGATCTCCCGCCTGGGACAATATTACGCAGCGGCCATTGTTAACAACAAGGTCGAGCTCGATATGCTCTACGGCCCAGCCTACAAAGGCATTCCTCTCGCGGTTGCCACTGTGATTGCGCTCCAGGAAAAGCACCAACGCGACATCCCATTTTCCTTTAACCGCAAAGAAGCCAAAGACCACGGTGAGGGCGGCATGATTGTCGGTGCAGCGCTAGCGGGTAGAGTACTTGTCATTGACGACGTTATCTCAGCCGGCACCTCAGTACGCGAATCCGTTGCCATTATCGAAAACGCTGGGGCCTCGATAGCAGGTGTCGCGATTGCACTGGATCGACAAGAAAGAGGCCAGGGCGAGACCTCTGCCATTCAAGAGATCGAACAACAGCAGAGCATCAAAGTCACTAGTATCGCAAGCCTTTCAACGCTACTAACCTATCTCAAAGAAAAACCTGAGTTCGCCGCCACACTGGCTCACATCCGTGATTATCAAAAACAATATGGTAGTACGTAAACGCTGTCGTCTATGAGCGTCACAAACAGGCTTCTACGTTGCGTCTTAGGCACCACCTTCGGGGGGTGCCTACTGGCAACCACCGCACTCCACGCTGAAGATACAATCTCCATCCCCAGCTTCACCGCTCACTATGAACTACTGCGTAATGACAGCTTAAAGCTAGGAGAGGTCAAACGCACTACCACCTTGCAAACAGATGGCAGCATCAAATTTGAATCACACTCAAAAACAACGGGGCTTGCTGCTCTTTTTATCAAAGACAAAATTTTTGAACACTCCATCTTTACCCTTAATCAAAATACCATTCAACCGCTAAACTACCGCTACGATCGTACAGGTGGTAAACGGACACGTATGACTAAACTCGATTTTGACTGGCCAACAAAAAGCATTACAAATGCCGTCGATGGTACAAAGTGGCACACTGAGATAACACCAGGAACGCAGGATAAACTCTCTTATCAGCTACAGTTGATGCTCGATTTACAGGCGGGCTTAACCACCTTCAGCTATCCTGTCGCGGATGATGGCATTTTAAAAGAGTATCGATTCACCTTGCTGGGCGAAGAGACCATCAAGACATCAATCGGCGAAATAGAGACCATCAAACTTAAACGTGAGCGAGCGGCAGACAGCAAACGGAAATTAACCATCTGGCTTGCCAAATCACTACACTACCTGCCCGTGCGCATTAAACAGGGAAAGAGTGCCAAAAAGTTCATCACCCTGGAGATCAAACAGATCCAGGGAATTCAACTTAAAAAACCGGTCACTATTCAGCACAGTAGAAAATAAGCGTGTAACCTTAAGTCTTAGGCAACGTAACCCCCTTCTGCCCCTGATACTTACCACCACGATCTTTATACGACACTTCACACACCTCATCCGATTCAAAAAAGAGCACCTGCGCAACCCCTTCATTGGCATAAATCTTTGCTGGCAATGGCGTGGTATTTGAAAATTCCAGTGTGACATGCCCTTCCCACTCCGGCTCAAACGGCGTGACATTCACAATAATGCCACAACGTGCATAGGTCGATTTACCCAGACAGATCGTTAATACACTTCGCGGGATACGGAAATATTCCACCGTGCTGGCCAGTGCAAAGGAATTAGGCGGAATGATGCAGACATCAGACTTCACATCGACAAAACTATTTTCATCAAAGTTTTTAGGGTCAACAATCGCCGAGTTGATATTGGTGAAAATTTTAAACTCATCCGAACAGCGGATATCATAACCATAGCTTGAAGTGCCGTAAGAGACAATACGGCCATTCTCATTCTCTCTTACCTGTCCCGGCTCATACGGTTCAATCATGCCATGTGCTTCGGCCATGCGACGAATCCACTTATCGGATTTAATACTCATCTCGTTAGTCTCTGCTTTTTAGTCTTCAGGTATATCATGTTTCAAAAAGTGGTCCGTTTTTTCCTAGGTGTTTTGTATCACAATATTAGGGAACGCAGTACTATAGTCTTTACCCTGTTGCGATAATCCCGCCGCGACACGACGCGCAATCTCACGATAATTCTGCGCAATCGCACCCTCAGGATCTGCCACTACTGTCGGCGTACCGACATCAACATTTTCACGAATGGTGATATCAAGCGGCAACGAACCGAGTAGCTGCACATCATAATCAGCCGCCATCTGCTCACCACCACCCGCACCAAAGATATGCTCCTCAAAGCCACATTCAGAACAAATATGGGTACTCATATTTTCAATCACACCCAGCACCGGCACCTCAACCTTCTCAAACATCTTAAGCGCTTTGCGTGCATCCAGCAGTGCGATATCCTGCGGAGTCGTCACAATCACCGCGGCACTCACCGGAATCTTCTGCGCCAACGTCAACTGTACATCACCAGTACCGGGTGGCAGATCAATCACCAGGTAGTCGAGGTTATCCCAGTTGGTATCGCGCAACAGCTGTTCCAACGCCTGCGTTACCATTGGGCCACGCCAGATCATCGGATTATCTTCTTCAATCATATAGCCGATCGACATCGACTGAACACCGTGGCACACCACCGGCAACATGCTTTTACCATCTTCGCTCTGCGGCTTGGCCGTTGCACCCAACATACGCGGCTGGCTTGGCCCATAGATATCCGCATCCAGAATACCAACACGCGCACCCTCCGCAACCAGTGCCAGTGCCAGATTGACCGATGTGGTCGATTTCCCTACACCACCCTTGCCCGAAGCCACCGCAATGATATTTTTGATATTGTCATGCGGTTTAATGCCACGTTGCACCGTATGACTGATAATCTTGCTACCGATCTCAATCACCACATCGGTAACACCATCGATCTTCGCGATCTGGTTACGCAGCGCCTGCGCCAGGATTTCAACATAACCAGCAGCCGGAAAACCAAGCTCTACCTTCAACGTCACTTTCGCGCCATCAATCGCGATACCCTTCACCGCCGAGGCGCTGACCAGATCACTGTTCAAATAGGGACATGTGTACCCTTTAACCGCCATTTCCACCTGTGATTGAGAAACTTCAGACATTTTAGTGCCACACTCCTTGAAAAACTGCTAAAAACAAAAAGCACATTCTAACTCAATTTAACACGGAATATAAGGGAATACGCCATCAGCCAAATCAACATCACGGCGTACCATCAGAGAGCGAGTTAGGCTATAATGGCGGGTTATTCCGCGTAGATCAAAGCTAGCATCAGAATATGCACGCAAACCGCATAACAAAATAAAAATCGTAACAAGAATGACGTTACCAAAATTAGGACTTCGGGGCGATATGCCGTCAGACGCAACAACAAACAGTTCACGCAAGATACTGGTCACCAGTGCCCTGCCATACGCCAATGGCTCAATTCACATTGGCCACCTGGTCGAGTACATTCAGACCGATATCTGGGTACGTTTCCAGAAGATGCGCGCACATAGCTGCCATTACGTCTGTGCGGACGATACCCACGGCACCCCCATTATGCTGCGTGCCGAGCAGGAAGGGATCAGCCCGGAGGCGCTGATCAAACGCGTCCACGGCGAACATTTCAAAGATTTCTCTGATTTTGCAATTGAGTTTGATAACTACCACTCGACTCACTCGGATGAAAACCGTGAGCTATCGCAGGATATCTACCGCCGCCTCGACAAAGCGGGATTGATTACTAAACGCACCATCGAACAACTTTACGATCCCGAAAAAGAGATGTTTCTTTCAGATCGCTTCATCAAGGGCGGCTGCCCAAAATGCAGCGAAGCGGATCAGTACGGTGATTCATGCGAGAAATGTGGTGCTACCTATGCCCCAACAGAGCTGATCAAACCTTACTCAGCACTGTCGGGTGCGACACCTGTCACCAAAGCGTCTGAACATCACTTCTTCCAACTCGGTGAATGCGAAACGTTCCTAAAAGAATGGCTCAACCCTGAAGGCGACGCCGCACCACTACAACTGGAAGCGGCTAATAAAATGAACGAATGGTTCGAGGCCGGGCTGCGCGACTGGGATATCTCACGTGATGCGCCCTACTTCGGCTTTGAGATCCCCGATGCACCGGGCAAATTTCTATACGTGTGGCTGGATGCGCCGGTCGGTTACATGGCGAGCTTTAAAAATCTCTGCGAAAAAGAAGGACTCGATTTTGATAGCTACTGGCAGCCCGACAGCGATGCCGAGCTGTACCACTTTATCGGCAAAGACATCCTTTACTTCCATGCACTGTTCTGGCCTGCGACCTTGAAATACGCCGGCTATCGCACTCCAACCAAGATCTGCGTACATGGCTTTCTGACTGTCGATGGCCAGAAGATGTCGAAGTCACGCGGCACCTTTATTATGGCGCGCACCTATCTTGACCATCTAAATCCAGAGTACCTGCGCTATTACTTTGCAGCGAAATTAAGCGACCGTGTTGAAGATATCGACCTCAACCTCGAAGACTTCACCGCGCGTGTTAACAGCAACCTGATAGGTAAATACATCAACATCGCTTCACGCTCTGCGGGCTTTATCAGCAAGCGCTTTGATGGCCAGCTAGCCGCCAGACTGGATGATGACGGTGCAAAATTAGTGGCTGAAATTCAGGCGCAGGCAGAACAGATCGCAACACGTTTTGAAGCACGTCAGTTTAGTGAAGCGATGCGTGAAATCATGGCGCTCGCCGATCAGGCCAACGAATATGTGAGTGATAAAGCACCGTGGGTGATGGCCAAAGCAGAAGGACAGGAGCAACAGCTACATGAAGTCTGCAGCGCGATTATCAACGCCTTTAGAGTACTCACCATCTACCTCAAACCGGTACTACCAAGACTGGCCGCCAATGTTGAGGCGTTCCTGAATATCGAACCACTACAGTGGAGCGACGTCGATGGTCTACTCACCCGTCACACCATTAACAAATACAAACACCTGATGAAACGCGTTGAGCAGCCACAGATCGATGCGATGCTTGAAGCGAGCGCAGCCACATT
>QIJH01000224.1 GCA_003232725.1 Chromatiaceae bacterium
ATGAAGTTTATAGCCCCGAACTGGATGCTGCACAGCCTGGGCGTGATTGGGTATTGAGCCGAATTTTGTGGTTGAGTGGATGTGAGGTTGGAAAAAACCGTTTGGGTGGTGTCGATTCAATGCGTCGCTACATCTATATCCACGGTACGCCTGATAGTGAGCCGATGGGCGTGCCTGCTTCACATGGCTGTGTCCGCATGCGTAATGATGAATTGATCGAACTGTTTGAACGCAGATCAATGGATAACATTTGATGCTGAGTTTCCTCATCTCTCGTTTACTCAGCGCGCTGATTGTTATTTTCGGTGTCTCGTGCCTGGTTTTTTTCCTGATTCATCTGGTACCGGGTGATCCGGTTGAGGTGATGTTGGGTGAGTCGAGCCAGCCAGCAGACCGTGAGGCGTTGCGTGTGGCACTGGGGCTGGATCAACCGATTCTGGTTCAGTTGATGAACTACTTTAATGGCTTGTTGCATTTTGATCTCGGTGAATCGCTGCACTCCAAGCGGCCGATTGTCGATATGTTGATGGAGCGTATTCCAGCGACAGCAACGCTTGCGGCGGCAGGTCTGTTGGTTGCTGTGGTGATCGCTTTTCCGTTAGGCATTATGGCAGCGATGAAAAAAGATACCGCATGGGATAGTGGTGCGATGTTCTTTTCACTGTTTGGTATCTCGATCCCTAATTTCTGGATGGGGCCGTTGCTGATTCTCTTTTTCTCGCTATGGCTCGGTTGGTTGCCGGTAAGTGGGCAGTCAGGTATCGCATCGCTAGTACTTCCCGCCTTGACATTGGGTACCGCACTGGCAGCGATCCTTGCACGCATGATTCGTGCGACGTTATTGGAGGTGATGGGGGAAGATTACATCCGTACTGCACGTGCCAAGGGGCTTTCTGAGCGTGCCATCATTATGAATCACGGCCTGAAAAATGCGATGTTGCCGGTGATTACGCTGCTTGGTCTACAACTCGGCGCTTTGCTGGGTGGTGCGATGATCACTGAGATTGTATTTTCCTGGCCCGGTATTGGAGATTACCCGGTGGTGCAGGCATGTATTCTATTGATCAGCCTTACTTACGTGGTGGTGAACACATTGACTGACCTGGTCTATGCCTGGATGGATCCACGTATTCGATTGGGGAATGGTCAATGATACACCTCTGGTTTCCCGCTGCCATTTTTATTTTATGGTTTGTGCTGGCGCTCTTTGGGCCATTGTTTTCGTTATCACCAGACCATATTGAACTCAGCCGTATTCTGTTACCACCGGATGCTGTGGGACCGTCTGATTGTCGGTGCGCAGACATCGTTTATTGTATCGATTGCAGTGGTGACGATCTCAATGTTAATCGGCGTGACGATCGGCTCATTTAGCGCCTTTGTTGGCGGCTGGTTTGACCATTTGATGGTACGCATCATCGATATTTTTCTCGCCTTTCCCGGTATTTTGCTGGCGATTGCATTGGCGGGTTTGATGGGGCCGGGTATTGATAATGTAGTAATTGCGCTTTGCGTTGTCGGTTGGGTTGGTTTTGCACGGCTATCGCGTGCGCAGGTGATGACATTGAAAAACCGAGATCATGTACAGGCCGCGATTGCACTCGGTGCCGGGCGTACGCGGATTATCTTCAAGCATCTGGTGCCGTTGATTGCCGCGCCACTAATTGTTGAAGCGACCTTTGCCATTGCCAGTGTCGTGATCGCTGAGGCAGGTCTATCATTCCTTGGGCTTGGTATCCAACCACCAACACCGTCGTGGGGCAGCATGATTCGTGACGGCACACGTTATATGCTGGTTGCACCACACATGGTACTGGTGCCGGGCATTGCATTGATGCTGGTGGTGTTGTCAGTTAACCTGTTGGGTGACCGGTTGCGTGACTGGTTGGATGTGCGCACGCGTGATCGTAAATGAATGACATATCATCATCCTGACAGGCGTTGCGCCGGAATCCATGTTGGGACGAGGTTTTATATTGAGAGGTAAGGAATGGCGCTAGGGCCGGTGATGATGGGGATAGCCAGACTGCAACTGAGTGCGGAAGAGCGTGAGCTATTGCTACACCCGTTGATTGGCGGCGTAATTCTTTTTAGCCGCAACTATGAATCACCAGCGCAGGTGACGGCACTAGTCGCTGACATCCATAGTCTACGTACGCCAAAACTATTAGTAACAGTTGATCATGAGGGCGGTCGAGTACAGCGCTTTCGTGCCGGTTTTACTGAGTTGCCTGCGGTGGCCTACCTAGGAAAACTCTTTGATAAAGAACCGAAAGCGGCGCGCGAATTAGCGGAATTGAGTGGTTGGTTGATGGCGACTGAGATGCGCTCTATCGGCATCGATTTCAGTTTTGCACCAGTGCTTGATCTGGGTTGTGGTATCTGTAAGGTGATTGGTGATCGCGCCTTCCATAAGGATCCTGGGGTAGTGGCTGACCTGGCGCATCAATATATGGTCGGCATGCATCGCGCGGGTATGCCGGCGACCGGCAAACATTTTCCCGGTCATGGCGGCGTTGTTGAAGATTCACACCTTGCGGTGCCGGTCGATAAACGTCGTTATGAAGACCTTCAAATGGAGGATTTGATGCCATTTGACCGCATGGCTCACTTCGGCATGGAGGCGGTGATGGTGGCGCATGTGATCTATGAACAGATCGATGCCAATTTAGCTGGTTTTTCGCCATTCTGGTTGCAGGAGGTACTGCGTAATCGTCTCAAATTCCAGGGGGTGATCTTTAGTGATGACCTTGAAATGGAGGGGGCGAGTGTTGTTGGCAATGTGGCAGACCGTGCAGAAGCGGCAATCAATGCCGGTTGCGATATGGTGCTGGTCTGTAAAGAGTTCGATGCGGTGGTGAACGTGTTAGAAAGGCTTAAAAACTGGCATAATCCTGCTTCGCAACTGCGCCTCTCTCGTCTGCATGGCAAAGGAAGCGTGACCTATGAGTCACTCAGTTCAGATCCTGAATGGCAGCGGGCGGTGAAAAAAGTGATTGCCTATGATGAGCCGCATACGCTGGGATTATTGTGAGTTTAATACTATTTAAGAAGGTCGAATGAATATGAGTCGATTGTTAACTGTTATTGCATCTGCGTTGATGCTGCTGTCTACCACTGTATTTGCGGGTTTCCAACCATTTCAGCCACTGCCCGCAAGCCCGCCGATTCCGAGTGATAATCCGCAAACTTGGGCCAAAATTGAGCTGGGTAAACAACTTTTCTTTGATAGCCGCTTGTCTGCGACGTATCGGCTTTCCTGTAATGGTTGTCACAATGTGATGTCAGCGGGGGATGATGGCAAGGCTGTGTCACGCGGTGCTTTGGGGATAGCCGGTACACGCTCCGCGCCGACACTCTATAATGTTGCCTATCAGACCGTTTATTTCTGGGATGGACGTGCGGCCAGCCTGGAAGAGGCGATTAAAGAGCACCTGGTTAGCCCGACTGAGATGGGCATGAGTGATAAGGCGGCGGTTGTTGAACGTCTTTGGCAGACAGGCAACTATAAGCAAATCTTTGCGGATACCTTTGGCCCAGGTGTTGCGCTGAGTTATGAGACGATTACGCAGGCGCTTGCTTCTTATATACGTACATTACGCACACCGGATAGTGATTTTGATCGTTACCTACAAGGTGATAAGGATGCGATTTCAGTGCAAGCAAAACGTGGCTACAATGAGTTTATAGAAGTGGGCTGCGCCTCCTGTCATTTTTGGGTGAATTTATCTGGCCCTGTGCCGGGTTTGGCACTTCAGATGGGAGAGGGGTTTTATGAGCTGTTCCCAAACTATTCTGGCACTAAAGATGAAACACGTTATCAGCTGGCAGATGACATTGGCCGTTACTACGTGACAAAAGATGAAACGGATCGTCGTATGTGGCGTGTGCCGGTGTTACGCAACGTTGGCTTAACCGCTCCTTATTTTCACAACGGACAAGTAAAAACGTTGGAAGAGGCGATTCGTGTGATGGCTACGACTCAACTCGGTAAAGTGTTAACACGTGCGCAGCAGAAGGACATTGCGGCATTTTTACATACCGTGAGCGGGCGCTTTCCAACGCAGAAATTCCCTAAGTTACCAGCCTCTTATTAAGGGAATCGATTATGTCAGTGAGTTTTGAAATCGCGCAGGGTGTGTTGGCGCGTGCTGAGTGTTTACATACGGTTGATGAGATTAATGTTGCATTTGATCAAATGGCAAGTGCAATCACTCAGCAAATTGGTGATAGCGAGCCGTTAGTGATCTGTGTGATGCAGGGCGGTATGATTCCGACAGGATTACTGTTGTCTCGCCTGAGCTTTCCGCTACAGATCGATTATCTGCACGCCTCGCGTTACGGTGGTAAGACGCGTGGCGGTGAGCTTGACTGGAAGGTGTTGCCGCATCATGAGTTAAAGGGACGTACCGTCTTGCTGGTGGATGATATCCACGATGAAGGTGTGACGCTCAAGGCCATCATCGAGTATTGTCAAACACATGGTGCTGAAACAGTGTTAAGTGCGGTGTTGATCAATAAGCAGCATGAGCGCAAAGAGGCGCCACCCGCAGACTTTGTGGGGCTTGATGTGGTAGATCGGTATCTATTCGGTTATGGTATGGATTATAAAGGGCATCTACGCAATGCGCCGGGTATTTATGCTGTTTGCAGTGATGATGAGTGAGTAGACGATGGCTGATTTAGCAATTATTGGGGGTACTGGATTAACTTCATTAGATGGGCTGGAAATCATCCAACGTGAGGTGATCCACACTCCGTTTGGTGAGCCTTCCGGGCCGTTGACTCATGGCGTGTTGAATGACAAAGCGGTGCTTTTTTTGGCGCGTCACGGTGATGGCCATACCATCCCGCCGCATCGCATCAACTACCGCGCAAATATCTGGGCGCTGCATCATGCCGGGGTTAAACGGGTGATCGCGGTTGCAGCGGTGGGCGGAATTCATGCGGCTTTACCGCCGGGTGCGCTGGCTATTCCGGATCAAGTGATTGACTATACTTGGGGGCGTCCTGGCACCTATTTTGAAGATGATTTGACAGAAGTAACGCACATCGACTTTAGCTACCCCTACTGTGATGAGTTGCGCGCGATGCTGATTGATCAATGCAAGGCGGTCGGGTTGGACGTCTGTGAAACGGGTACTTACGGTGCGACTCAGGGGCCGCGACTTGAGACGGCTGCTGAGATTGCAAGAATGGATCGCGATGGTTGTACTATGGTGGGAATGACCGGCATGCCTGAGGCTGTGCTGGCACGTGAGCTTGATCTGAATTATGCCTGTTGCGCTGTATCCGCTAACTGGGCAGCGGGTAAAGGGGATGGTTCCATTATCTCAATGGCTGAAATTGAAGAGAACCTTAAGAGTGGAATGGGCCGGGTACGTCAAGTATTACAGCTGTTGCTGTCAAATTTATAGCTTTTAGCGAACCTCGGTGTCGATGGTTTCGACACTGTCATCGAGTGAAGCGGCATCAGATTCGAGATTTGCTTCCAGTTCGGTTTCTGGTTCTGGCCGTTCGTAAGGGATAATCTTCACCAGCATGCCAAACATGGGGTGGTCGAAATAATGCAGTTCACCACTGCGCAGGCGCCTTTTTTGATGCAAACGGAATAGCGTTTGAGGCTGTTCGATGTCATCAAAACTGATGAAAAAGGGATTGTTCTCTGGCGGTTCTGTCTGGCTTCGATAGAGTAGATCTGCTTCAAGATGTAGATAGCGGCCGAGGTGTAGTTTGATAGTGCCATCGAGTGCTTTGAATTGTACTTTAATTGGATTTTTTTCGTTTCCACTTTGAGGCGCAAATAGCATTGGTGTCTCGTTTAATCCTGTTGGTGCCATCAGAGTATTGAGGTTCGTGAGATCGGGCGCTGAGGTCAAGGTAACCTGTCCCAGGTTGCTATGAATATAGATGGTTTGGGCTGCTGTTTTTGACGCCACAGGCTGGCGCCATGCAATGTTTAAAATAGGTATGTATTTTGTTGAATTTGTTAGTGTTTCGGTGAATTTCGTTAGCGTTAATGCAGTCTCAGACAGTAGCTGAAAAGGTTGTTCCTGAGGTCGCTGTATCGCGATGGCTGGTTCTGTTGAGGTGCTCTCTATCAACTCAGAGGTGGCCGCTAAGTCAATTGTTTTCACAGGCGTAAATGCATTGTTAACGTCTACTTCAAAATCGATCTCAACAATGGGGCTCAGTTCGATAGAATTTTCATAATTTGGCAGGCCGGGGTCATCAGGCCATATTTCCTGTGAATCTATGGTGTTTTTTTCTCGAATTTCAAAGACTATAATCTCCGTCTGAAACCATCGTTCATTCTCGTCTGGTTCTGTCTGGGCGTTGCTTGGAGCACTTAACAGTACACTGAGCAGGATGAATGGGAATGTAAGGAAAGTGCTGGTCATAGAATAATAATTATCAGGCCGGGATTTTAACAAACAATAACAGAAAGTGAATTGCAACATAAGGGGAGAGAAGAGGAGTCGTACCGTTTCTTTGGAATGCATGATGTTCTTTTCACTGATGATTTCTAACGTAAATCCTTAGGAATTTCCATATTACTCATTGATCCTCGGTTTTGACATGCCGAACATGTATGTGTCGTTATGTCCGTAGTCTTATATTTGCTCTCGCGCATGACTAATGTACTGAGGGTGGAATGAAGGAATAGATTTCAAGGGTGCGGTTAAGCTACGGGCGCGCAATTTCAAGGCGACAGTTTTTAGATCGTTTTTATGAGCTGTTTATGAGCAGCAATCCGATTGTTGCACGTAAGCTTGCCTCGACCGATATTGCGAAGCAGCAGGCGTTGCTGTCTCAGGCGGTTAATATGGTGATCCTTTTCCCTCAGGGTAGCAAGATTGCAAGGAATGCGATTAATCGAATCAGACAATCGCATAATCGTGATGGCCTGGATATTAGAGCGCAATACTACCGATTCTGGATTGATAGTCTGATACTCGCTTTGTCAGAACATGACCCTGATTTTAATGACGAACTTGATCGAGCGTGGTGCAAAGTCGCGCAGGAAGCGATTGATTTCATTGTGGAAGGGCACTGATTGGTTATCGCGCCCAGGCAAAGGCTTTTGCATCGATAGCGGCATAGGTCAGTTCATTGCACGGAACCATTGAATAAAAGTTGTTGGTTACGCAGGCGTACTCTCGTTATGCGCAAGCCTAGTGGCACGCCGAGAAAATTTGAGGGATGCGCCACTATCCAGGTGTTGGGTCCAAACTGATGAAGCAATTAATGGTAGGTACCTAAAACCGCTGGCAGGATGTCGACCATCGTCAGTTGGCTAATCTAATGAGATATAATGTGCTATTTATAGCTCCTGTTAAATGAGGGGGCGTGGGTGATTCAGGAGTTGATGATGTCGGTAAAAAAAGTGCTCAGAATGGGTGCCCCAGTGTTATTGAGGGCGGCGGAGCCGGTAGTGAAATTTAATACGCGTGCACTCAGTGGTTTAGTGAATAACCTGCTTGATACGATGGCTAAGCAAGAGGGGGCCGGTCTTGCAGCACCTCAAATTGGAGTGAGCTTGCAGGTGGTGGTATTTGGCCTGGTTGCGAATCCTCGTTACCCTGATGAGGAGTCGATACCGATGACTGTACTGATTAACCCGCGGATTGAGCCACTAAGCGATCAGATGGAAGATGGTTGGGAAGGATGCCTCAGTGTGCCGGGTCTGCGCGGGCTGGTTTCGCGTTATACCCATATTCGTTACAGTGGCTTTGATCAATTTGGTGGTAAGATTGATCGTGAGGTGCGTGATTTTCATGCGCGTGTGGTGCAGCATGAGTGTGACCACTTGGATGGGATGCTTTATCCTCAACGTATGACCAATATGCGTGCCTTCGGTTTTGAAGAAGAGTTAGAGAAGGCGGCTGAGGTGCAAGCGGTGGAGTGAGAAAGAACAATCGTAACTATTCAGATTTCAGGAGTGAGCTGAATAGTTACGAATAATCTTCCTTAATAGCCGTTGTAGAAGTGTATATGAATGAAGGATGATCTGATGTCAAAAGAAGAGCGGGATATTGAAAAAAATTATTCAACGGCTGAATTTGTCGCAAAGCTGCGGCGTCTGGCTGATGCGCTTGAAAATGATGAGCGTTTTGAGATTCAGATTGCCGGTGAAAGAGTTTATGTGCCGCTCAGAGCGACGTTTAATATTGAGCACGAGCGAGAAGGCTCATCTGAAGAGATTGAATTTCAGCTGAAGTGGGAAAACGATTAAGCTTTGTTGTTAAAGTGCTAGATCAATAAAGGTTGATCTAACGCGTGATGTACTAGGGGGCGTGGCAGTGATCATTGGGTAATTGAGAACGCGCCCCAGTTGCTTAGCGCTTATCTGCTAACGCAACGCGCTGTTCATAAGCTTCTCGTGTGATATGGATATCTTCGAGAAAGTAGGGGAGCTCTTTGAGCGTTAATGCCTGTGGTCCATCCACCAATGCCTTCTTTGGTTCGGGGTGAAAATCAACCAGTACCATGTTGGCACCTGCAATGATCCCCTGGGCGGTAACATGCATCACATCCAAAATATTGTCGGGCGCGATATCGCGTGAGCCAACGGAGTGTGATGGATCAATGCAGACCGGCATGCGGGTGAGCCGTTTTACGACGGGTACATGAGCGAAATCGACAAAATTACGATGCGGATCACCCATATTAGTCTTCATACCGCGTAGGCCAAAGATGACATTGCTATTGCCTTCGCTCGCTAGATATTCAGCAGCATTGAGAGACTCTTCCAGTGTAATACCAAAGCCGCGTTTCAGCAGTACGGGGTGTTTTTGTTGGCGGCCAACGATTTTTAGTAACTCAAAGTTTTGCGTATTACGGGTGCCTATCTGAAACATCACACCGGTTGGGTTGCCAGTCTGCTCTAACGCCTCATTGATCTCATCGATATGACTTTCATGAGTGATTTCCATCGCAATCACTTTGATGTCGTATTTGCCAGCAAGTTCGAAAACATAGGGGAGACATTCTTTACCGAAACCCTGAAATGAGTAGGGGTTGGTGCGAGGTTTATAGGCACCCATGCGTGTGCACTGCTGGCCATTTTCCTGCAGAATTTTCATCATCGCTTCAACATGTTCTCGCGTGTTGACTGCGCATAGACCTGCAAACACATTGAGACTATCCTGGCCGAAGGTGATGCCGTTGTATTCGAATGAGCAGGTGCGGGTATCATCCTTGTGACGACCCAGTACGCGGTACTCTTCAGAGATGCGTACGGTATGTTCAACGCAAGGGAGTGTGCTCATATCATCAATGTTCAGGGCATGAGTGTCACCGATCAGATAGATTTCAGTGAGGGTCTGTTGTGATCCTTTTACCTGATGTACGCGGTGCTCGACAGATGGCAGGTTGTTCAGGTGGTCCATCAGGCGGCGGTAGTCGTTGCCCTGTGGGTCTGTATCCGGTGCGAGTATTAAAATCATGTGTCGTTATCCGATGCGTTTTCAGTCAGGGGCTATTATTTCACAGAAAAGGTTTCGTTCGTTCAATTAATTATATTTAACGAGTAAGGCTTGTTGCTCATCGCACATATTTTAAATATGCGACGCGGTATTGATAGTGGGGGCTAATTTGTGAAAGGAGCGCTTGCCAAGTGTGGGCGATGCTGAACTTTTCAGTTCAGGTTATCTTGCCGGTAAGCTAAACGAAGTCAGTAAGCTATTTTTCTTTTTGTTGCTGGGAATATCAGTTTTCTCCTGCAAATTTTACGCAATTTCGGCCTGCATTCTTTGCTGCGTACATTGCCATATCGGCTCTTTCAAAAAGTGTCTTGGCATTGTCTTTTGCATTGATACACGCCACACCTAAGCTAGCCGAGGTGGGAATCAGTTCATTCCCATATTTATAACTGCTGGTGTAGATGGTTCTGCGAATCCGTTCTGCAAGCAGCATGGCGCCATCTTTCGCAGTATTGCTGAGTAGAATGGTGAACTCTTCACCGCCGTAGCGGAATAACATATCAGAGCTGCGAGTGCATTCAGAAATGCGTTCAACGACGGCTTGCAGGATGCAGTCACCGGCAGTGTGGCCATATTCGTCATTGATCTGTTTGAAGAGGTCTATATCAAGGGCAATCAGTGATAGTGGTGTGTTGTGGCGTTGTGCTAATTCGATTTCCCGGATGACGGCTGCATTCATCGCTGCACGATTGTTGGCACCGGTTAGCGGGTCTCGCAGAGCTGCGGTAAGTGCACCTTTGTATAATAAAGCATTGCGCAATGGATAGACCAGGCTGCAAAGCAGGTGTTCAAAGAGCGTTGTTTCCTGATTATCGAAAACAGTTGAACGTGTGATGGTTAACTGGCCTAGTGACTGGCCTGCGGCCGATAGTTGGTATGAACATGAGTGCTTGGCGGGGGAACCGACTTCAAGTCGAATTCCCTGGGTTTGGTGTTCGTATAGCACGCTTTGATGTGGAACCATAACGCTTATTTCCTGAGAAAAAATTTCAATCAGGGATTCGCAGTCGAGTGTTGTCTGTAAGACACTGACGATTTGAAGGGCTCGATTTAAGCCGCCTTGTCCTGATTCAGTCTCTAAGGCATCTGACATTAATGCTAGGTTACCAAATTCGTAAATCATATCCTTGTCATTTGGTTGTGTATGCGGGATAGGCATTTTCGAACCTCCTTTGTTAGTGCCAGCATGTCCATGGCAATATGCATGGAGTATGCCAGTTTGTATTTCAACATCGCTTAGAGCGCTAATACCACTAAAACAGCGTTATGATACATAAATTTACGAGCGTGAAAAGGATAATATTTAATTCGTCAATATTTTGACCTTTATGGAGAGGCAGTCTTGTGGCAAAAAATGACGGCTGGAATTTGTTGCAGGTGGCGTTGGGGTTAAATAATGCTAGTCTGAATATAGGCGTTAATGGATTAACGCAGGCTTAATTTCAAGGAGAGAAATGATGCAAGGGGACATTATTAGAAGTCAGGGAGAGCTACGTGTCGTGCTTTCACTGCAAACGCCTGTACCAGACCGCCTGATGGGCGAAATTATTGTCGAAAAACAAAGGCTCATTAGCCGAGTGCAGCTCGATTTGCTGTTACAGCAGCAGAAGGGTGGTGTTAATAAGCGCCTTGGTGTGATGCTAGTAGACCAAGGTCTGCTATCGCAGGAACAGGTTTATGTTGCGCTGGCAGCGAAGTTTGGTATTCCCTATGTTCGTCTTGATGAATTTGATATTCATAGCGATGTGCTGAGGTGCATTCCAGCAGAGGTTGCTTTTCGTTACAATATTATGCCGTTGGTAATATTGGGGAGGCGCTTGGTTGTTGCAATGGAGAACCCGCTTGATTTAGGTAGTCTTGAAGCGCTTACTTTTGCGATTAACTTAAAGCTAGAGGCTGTTATTTCACCGTCGCGGGATATCGCTGTTGCCCAGAGTAAGTATTACAGCCGTTTTGATGAGCACGAAGCACTTCAGGACAAGAGCCTTGCATCACTGCCGTATCATGTTGTGCAGACAGACTCAACGCATACCATAGAGGCACAGGCTCGAAAAAAACCCTTAGTCAGGCTGTTGAATGCGATTGTATTACAAGGAATTGTAAGAAGCGCATCTGATATTAATATTCGGCCTGGAAAGGACGGAATAAAGGTCTATTACCGCATTGATGGGCAGTTGCAATTTGCTCGTGCGATGGATAAATCACTGCTTCTCCCATTAATTTGCCGTATCAAGGTGTTAGCTTCGATGGATATTGCTGAGCGACGTCTGCCGCAGGATGGTCATGTGAGTCTGATGCGTGGTAAGCGACATATTGATTTAAGGGTCTCAGTAATGCCGACGGTGGATGGGGAGAGCGTCGTTATTCGTATTCTTGATAAAGAGGTTGGAGTGAAACAATTTTTCGACTTAGGGCTTGTTAAATCACAACAGCAGAAAGTGTCTACATTAATTTCGCGGCAGAGCGGCTTGTTTTTAGTCGTAGGCCCTACTGGGTCTGGTAAGACCACAACGCTATATGCTTTGTTGAATGAAATTAAAAAAAAGAATGTGCATATTGTGACGATTGAAGACCCTGTGGAATATGAAATGACGGACATTGAGCAGGTCCAGGTGGAAGCATCACGCGAAGTGGATTTTGCACGCGTGCTGAGGAGTATTCTGAGGCATGATCCCGATGTGATTATGGTTGGTGAAATTCGTGATAATGAGACGGCTGAGATCGCGAACAAAGCGGCGTTAACGGGACATTTTGTACTGAGTACATTGCATACGCATGATTGCGTTAGCACAGTGCTTCGTTTGATTGATATGGGGATAAAGCCTTACTTGTTAGCCGCAACGCTAAAAGGAGTGATGGCACAGCGCTTGGTTAGATTGAATTGTGAACTCTGTGTCGAATCTATTAGCGTAGATGCCATTACTCGTACAGTATTGCATCTGGCTAAACATGAGTCTGTGTTATCTGGAAAAGGGTGCAATGCCTGTAATCAAAGTGGTTTTCATGGGCGCACGTTGATCAGTGAGGTGCTAATGATTGATGATGTGATTGCAGGACTTATCAATACTCGAGCCCCTCATCAACAGATTACTGAAAGTGCATTGAAGAGTGGGATGGTATCGATGAATGATGACCTGATTCGGTTGGTAAGAGATGGAAAGGTTTCCGCTGAAGAGGCACTTTCTTTTGATGTATAGTGCGAGTGGTTCTGAAGACGCAGCTATCATTACAATGGTTATTACGATGAACGCAGGTTTGAAGTTGAAGATCGTAGCCTAAGGAGGGGGCAGGGGCAGGTGGTATTCCTATATTCAGTATGCTCGTGATTACCCGCAGGGTTTTCTTTTTAGTAGGCCTTTACCGGGAAAAGAGTTTCATCAATTATTGATGTTGGATAAAAACTGGTTTTAGCTCGGTAGCACTATTATTTCTTAATTTGAAGCGGTGCGTAGTGGCAGGCATTCATCTTGAGAGGATATGCGAGGGAGGTTTTCTCCAATCCACTTAACGAGAGGAGTCCACTCAATTCGCTCGTTCTTGACCAATGAGGCTTCCATTTCATGGATCCCAATGCCTGCGCTGAGGCTTCAATGTAACTTTCGCTATCGCTGAGTGCTGTTAAAAAAGGGATGTCGAGTGATTCAAGAAATTTTTCTAGTGGCTTGTAGATAGGTGAACCCTGTCTAACTCGATTGGCAATGGCGCAAATGGGGATGCCACTGGCTCGAGTTTTAAGGGTGAGCATGAGCTCTTGTATAAATGCCGCTGTCGCATGAATATCTATCGCAGACGGTGCAACCGGGATGATAATCATGTCGGCACGGCCAACGGCTTCACGTAGCAGATCCCTGCTAATACCAGCGGGTGTGTCGATGATGACGCGTTCAGTATCTGCGGGTGTTTTTAGTTGAAAAGCGCGGGTTATCCCTGTTCGTTTGTGACTAGCATCAATGATAGCGCGCCCCAGTAGTGGCTTGAACCTTGTGGATCATAATCGAGGATAGCTGTTTTGAAGCCAGCTGAAGCGTAAAGTGAGGCAAGGTTGGTTGCAATGGTTGTTTTACCACTGCCGCCTTTTGCGTTAAGTAATAATACTGATTGCATAACTTTACCCTTCAAACTCCTATTCCTCTTCAATATAGCGCCATGATTACTGATAAATGTAATGGTTTTTTACTTTTTATGTTGTGAGGCGTATCACGATTGAGATATTAGTTCCTACTGAGAGCGCCTTAGTGACGTCAGTTTTTGATCGAATAGCCTCATTTTGGCTCTTAATGTACTGATCTATTTCGCTTTTATTTTTCATATGATTTTTGTAAGGAATTTTTCTAAGCAAGCGTGCGAAGTCTATTGTTGGTTTTTTAGCGTCGTGGTCATGTTCGGCTGGCTATTCTGTATTTGTATTGGCTGAACCCACTGCCTGCTAGTATACCTCAACCATTTTATAGGTTCTTGTCTGGTTGGACTGACACCGTTCATGGTCTATTCTCGTTGTAATTCAGGCAGTCCTTTGAAGCAGTTAAGTGCCTCGGGGTTGGCAATCGCGCTGATGTTGAGCACCTCCTCATTATGAATGACATTGCGCACTGCAAGCTCCACAATCTTGCCACTGCGAGTACGTGGAATATCATCTACTGCGATGATTTTACTTGGCATATGACGTGGCGTTGTGTTTTGTTGGATGCGCTTCTTTAGCTGGGTGATGAGTGTTTCATTGAGCTCGCACCCTTGCTGTAGTTTTACAAATAGTATGATGCGTATATCTCCTTTCCAGCGCTGGCCGACCGCGATACTCTCTGTAATTTCGGGCTGTTTTTCTACCTGACGATAGATCTCTGCGGTGCCGATACGTACGCCACCAGGATTAAGTAACGCATCAGAGCGTCCGTAGATAATGACACCACCATGCGCGGTGATTTCAGCATAGTCACCATGGGCCCAGATATTTTCGAAACGCTCAAAGTAGGCTGCACGGTATTTTCTGTTGCCATCATCTCCCCAGAAAAAAAGTGGCATGGGAGGGGCTGGTGCCGTGCAGACCAGCTCGCCTTTTCGGTTTTTGACTGCCTTGCCCGATTCATCGAAGACTTCAACTTTCATGCCGAGACCGCGGCACTGTAGTTCACCGCGGTAGACTGGCAGTAGCGGATTGCCAAGTGCAAAGCAGGAGATAATATCAGTGCCGCCAGAGATCGATGACAGTTGCAGGTCTGAGTTAATCTCACGGTGACTCAGGTGCCAGTGGTGAACCGGTTGAAAGTATAGTGCGCAGTTTTTCGAGCGGGTAAATTTCGCTGGGTTTTACCCCTTCTTTTTCCAGTGCTGAAAAATATTTTGCACTTGCACCGAAGATGGTCATGCCTTCTTTTTCTGCGATATCAAACAGGATTTCTGGTGATGGATGAAAAGGGGAGCCATCATATAGAATCAGTGTTGCGCCTGTCGCCAGTGAACTCACTAACCAGTTCCACATCATCCAGCCGCAGGTGGTGAAGTAGAAGATCACATCCTCGCTTTTCAGGTCAGTATGCAGCACCAGCTCTTTGAGGTGTTGTATCAACGTACCACCCGCGCTATGCACAATACATTTTGGTTTTCCTGTGGTGCCGGATGAATAGAGGATGTAGAGTGGGTGGTCGAATGGCAGTTGTACAAAATTAATCTCTTCACCATCTATTTTTACAAGGGTATGATAGTCGATGGCATTGGGTAACACGCTCAAATCTGGCTGCTGGTTTAGATAAGGGATGACGATGACTTGGGTAATGCTTGCGATGTGTTGAGAAATTTCAGCAACTCGTGCAAGTGAATCGTGTTGTTTGCCTTTAAACCAGTAACCGTCACAGCAGAAGAGTAACTTAGGTTCAATCTGCTCAAAGCGTTCGATAGCACCATCGACGCCAAAGTCTGGTGAGCATGATGACCAGATAGCGCCAAGTGAGGTGGTGGCTAACATAGCGATAACCGCCTCCGGGCGATTGGGCATGAAGCCCACGATGCGATCACCGCACCCTACACCCTGTTCGTGCATTGCGGCGGCGAGATTGGCCACGGCAGAATAGAGCTCGCGATAAGTGAGTTCACAGCGACTTTTATCTTCGCCATGAAATATCAGAGCGGCTTTGTGCTGTCGTGCCCCGTGGCACTGACGTAACAGGTTTTCAGCAAAATTGAGACGTGCACCCTCAAACCACTTCGTCCCTGGCATGGCATCATCATTTATAACGCGATGCCATCGCTGGCTTGCTTTAATCGTAGTGAAGTCCCACACGGCAGGCCAGAACTGTTCAGGCGCATCAATTGACCATTGATATAAATCGCTATAACGCTCAACCTCTATCTTACATTCAAGACGTACAGCCTTTATAAACTGGCTGAGATTGGCATTGGCAATGCGTTTAGCTGAAGGGATCCAGATTGGTTGTTGTTCGTTAGGCATGGGTGAGCGGGCTGAGTTACTTTTGTCCCATGCGCAGGGCACCGTCGAGTCGAATGGTTGAGCCATTTAACATTGTGTTTTCGACGATATGTTGTACCAGTGCGGCAAATTCATCGGCTCGCCCCAATCGTTTGGGGTAAGGAGTGTTGCTGCTGAGTGCTTCGCGAGCAGCGAGGGGAAGCCCGTCAATCATCGGGGTTTCGAATAGTCCGGGTGCAATCGACATGACGCGAATGCCGAGTCGTGCAAATTCACGTGCAAGTGGCAGTGTCATACTGACAATGCCTCCTTTTGATGCCGCATAAGCAGCCTGACCAATTTGACCTTCAAAGGCCGCGATCGATGCGGTGTTAATCAATACCCCTTTTTCATCGTCTCTGCCAATAGCCGTATTGTGTTGCATAAAATTTACGGCGGCACGGCAGACGGTAAAACTGCCATTGAGATTGATCTCGATAACCTTTTGGAAATCAGCGTGATTGATGAGGCCATCACGCGTTAGCACGCGACTGCTCGGTGCAATGCCTGCACAATTAACAACAAGCTGAATATCGCCTAATTTGGCATGGGTTTCCTGTAGTGCCACATCGACAGCCGCTTCAGAGGTAACATCGGTTGCGATAAAGTGTGCCCGCTCGCCTAACAAAATCAGTTCATCGGCACAGCGTTCACAATCCAGGTCCAGAATAACCACCGTACCACCTGCGGCGATAACACGCTGTGTTACGGCAAGCCCAAGACCAGAGGCCCCGCCGCTGACAATTGCGTTCAGTTGTTTGAATTCCATAGTCTGCTCTCACTTTTATGCTTTAACGATAGAGTTTTCCAACATGACTATTACTGATGCGATTTAACTGCTGGCAGATCATATTGCCCGTTTCACTTAACGCACGTAGATCAAT